>USPI01000162.1 GCA_900556535.1 uncultured Eubacteriales bacterium
GCACCGCGCACCGCGCACCGCGCCCGCCCCGGGCAAAAAGAGAAGGATCAAAAAGCGATGGAAAATTGCCGTTACAGGACCTTTTTGTTCTCCGCGCCGGGCGTCGTGACGATGACGGTCTCCGGCGTGATGATCAGCGCGCCCTTCGCCGTGGCCGCGCCCTGGAACATCTGCTCGACCATGGCCTTGAACGCGGCCATGACCTGCCCGTCCGCAACGTGCTCGGCCGTGCCCCGGATCTGGTAGTCCTCGAGCGTCTTGGCGTCGTACACGGACACGGCGATGCGGCCGTCATTCGCGGCGAGGTTGCGCAGCGTCGTGTCCAGGAACACGTCACCGACGACGAGCTTGCCGTCATCCGTCACATCCTTGAACGCGACCGGCACCACATTCGGCACACCGGTGCTGCAGGTGGCCAGGTCCCACATGTTTTCCTTGAGCAGTTTTTTGACGTTTTCGTTGAGCATGATGCATTCCTCCTGCTGTGGTTTTTGAGCTTGCCTTCATGATAGCAAGCCGCACGGCAGAAACAAGATATCCGCAAATTTATGAGTGACTCATAAATTTCATAGCGGCGGCTTGACACCGGCAGGCAGAAGGATTAAGGTAGACAAAAAACCGCAGTGCGGCGCGGCCGCGCTGCCGAAAAGGAGCGTTTCTCTTGGCTTATGGCCGGATCGGTGTGATCGGCGCCATGGATTCGGAGCTCGCTGCGCTCATCAAAAAGCCTGATAAAACTGATAAATCAGTTTTTCAGTCGTTTTTGATGGCTATGATCCAATTGCGAGCGGGGGCTTACCCCCCCTCGCGCTCCCCCCGCTGTACACTTGTCTTTACTAAACAGCTTGGATTTTTAAACAGGCTGTAGTGCTCCATGTCTACATGGAGCCCATTTTAGAAGTGAAAGGAATGAGGTTATGGAGCTTTATACGAACGCCAGATTCATCTCCTGCGAAAAGGAAAACCGCATTTACACCGCGATGGCGGTAAAGGGCGGTCACATCGTGTGGCTCGGCGATGAAAGCAGCATCCCTCCGCGCTACGGCAAGGCAAAACGGGTCGATCTCGGCGGCGCGACGGTAACGCCCGCGTTCGGCGACACGCATATGCATTTCGGCTCGCTGTGCGTTTTCGAGAACACATTCTATCTCATGGATGTCAAAAATTTTGCCGAAGCAAAGGCGGCGGTCAGGCGCTATGCCGACAGTCACCGGAAAAACAAGGTGCTCATGGGCTACGGCTGCACCGCGAACACCGTTGCCGAGCATCGGCTGCCCGAAAAGCGCGATCTTGACGACTGGACGGAGCGTCCGCTCATGGTCATGAAGTACGACGGTCATGCTGCCGTGTGCAACAGCGCAATGCTGGCACTGCTGTCGGATAAGGTGAAATCCGATCCCGGCTGCAATACCGAGACCGGATGGCTGTACCAGTCGGCGTTTTATAACGGCGTGAACGAGGCGACGGCGTATATCCCCACGATGGATATTATACGCGGTCTCTCCGGAGGCGCGGAGTACCTTGCGTCGGTCGGCATCGGGCTCGTGCACACCGTTGAGGGCGTGGGCTTTGCAAACGATCTGGATATAGACATGATAAAAATACTCGCGCCCGGCCTGCCGCAGGCGTTCCGCATATTCTTCCAGACCATGGACCTCAAGGCCGTGAAAAAGCACGGCTTCAAGCGCGTCGGCGGCTGCTTCAAGCTTGCCCTCGACGGCTGCTTCGGCTCAGAGGACGCGGCGCTCAAGGAGCCGTACGCGAACGATCCGGACAACTACGGCGTTTTGAATTATCCGCAGGAGCGCGTGAACGAGTTCGCCATCGGCGCAAACCGCGAGGGCTGGCAGATAACCATGCACGCCATAGGCGATGCGGCGGTGGAGCAGTGCATAACGGCATATGAGGCGGCTTATGCCGATAAGCCGTGGGACGATGCGCGCCATGTGATGATCCATGTCTGCCTTGCAAGCGAGGAGCAGCTAAAGCGCGCGGCAAAGATAAAGCTGTGCATAGCCGCGCAGTCGCCGTTTATATATTGGAAGCAGGAGCCGGACGAGTATCTGTGCTCGGTGCTCGGCAGAGAGCGCACTGACAGACTAAACGCGCTGGGAACGATGCACCGCCTCGGACTTGTCGTAGGCGACGGCTCCGACGGACCGTGCACGCGTCCAAAGCCCCTGTACGGTATGGCGTGCTCCGTAAATCATCCCAATCCGGACGAGCGCATATCGCGTCTCGACGCGCTGCGCATGATAACGGCAAATCCCGCGTATATGAGCCATGAGGAGAATAAACGCGGCACGCTTGCACCCGGTATGATTGCCGATTTCGTCGTTCTCGGCGATGATCCGCTCACCGCGGAGGATATAGCGGGCATCGAGGTCAAGGCACTCTATCTGCACGGCAAGAAGCATGTTGCAAAAAAGATAGGCGTCGCCGGACTTCTGGCTCGGGCGATCATAAAACGGATCACCCAAAGAGAATACATATGACAAAAAAGGCACCGCTCGGCGGTGCTTTTTTCGTTATTCCAGACCGATATATTTCATTGCCTTGAAGCTCGTGAGGATCATTTCCTTAAGCTCCTGCTCGCTTTCGCGGCGGCCGCGCTCGACCCAAGTGACCATGATGCCCATCATTGCCGAGGCAATAATTGACGCCATGTAGTCAAAAAGCGCAGTGTCACCCAGAAATGGCAGCTCGCCGCGCAGAGCGGACGCACAGCGGCGCAGACTGTCATAGAGCATATCGCTGCGCTTTATGCCGACGATGGTCTCAATGAGGCCGGCATGGCGCGACCACGCCATAAAAACCGCCTCGCTTATATTCTCATTTCCGAGGCCGAACGCCTCACTAAAAACCTCGTCGCACATGAGCGAGAGCACGTCCTCCATGCGGTCGAAATTGCGGTAAAAGGTCGAACGGCTCACCCCCGACACGCGCTGTATATAGCTGATGCTTATATCCTCGAATTTTTTCTGCTCAAGACACTTGCCGAGCCCGTCGCATATGAGCTTAACGGACGCCTGCGCCCGCTTATCCTGCTTTATGTGATACATTATTTGCCCCTTTGTATTATTTGACTGCGGTACTATTGTATCATAAAGGCATTTGTGTTACAATCTCGGCATGAAATAATTTTTGAGCGATAAGGAGCAAACACAATGAGCAAAAACGTAATCTTCTGCTATTCGGGCAGCGGCAACTGCCTTGACTTTGCGAAAAACGTCGCCAAGGGCTTGGGCGACACGGACATAGTCATGATGCGCAAGGCGCCCGCCGTCACCGACGTGCGTGACGCGCAGCGCGTCGGCTTCATCGTCCCCTGCTACGGCGGCGGTCTGCCCGGCGACGTCGAGGAATTTCTCGATTATATCCGCATCTCCCCCGACGCATACGTGTTCGCTGTCGGGCAGTACGCGGGCTATCTCGGCTGCGGCCCGTATAAGATCGACAAGCACTTCAAGCTCGACCTTTGGCGCGGACTTTCCCACCAGTGCTCGTGCATCTGGCTTTTCCCACACCATCTCATGATGCCGCCCGTCACCCCCGCAATGGCTCAAAAGCGCAGTGAGCGCGCGGCAAAAAAGCTCGTCAAGAGCATTCTCGCCGGCGAAAGGAGCAAGAAGTCTCCTCCCAAAATGGGTCTCAACCAGCTTGAGAGCAAGGTTTGGCCGAAGCTCGCCGTCGGCAAGGCGAAGAAATTTGCCGTCACCGATGCCTGCATTGGCTGCCGTCAGTGCGAAAA
>USPI01000163.1 GCA_900556535.1 uncultured Eubacteriales bacterium
AAAACCGCGGCAAATGTCTATTGTAATATTTGCCGCGGTTTGTTATTATATATAATAGCATTTTATGCGAATAAACAGCTAATAACGAGGTATTGTTTTGAATATTCTGAATAAAGTCAATTCCTCTAACGATATTAAGAGGCTCAGCCCGCAGGAGCTTCCGGAGCTTTGTGAGGAGCTCAGAGAGTTTATAATTGACAGTGTTTCCAAAACAGGCGGTCATCTCGCGTCCAATCTCGGCACGGTCGAGCTCACCGTCGCGCTCCACAGAGTATACGACAGCTCGGTCGATCGTATCGTGTTTGACGTCGGTCACCAGAGCTATGCGCACAAGATAATAACCGGCAGACGCGATAAATTCGACACCCTGCGCTGCTACGGCGGACTATCGGGCTTTCCGAAGCCGTATGAAGCGGACGACGATGCATTTATAGCGGGGCACGCGTCTAATTCCGTCTCGGTCGCACTCGGCATGGCGCGGGCGCGCACGGTGCGGCATGAGGACTATAACGTCGTTGCCGTAATAGGCGACGGTGCGCTCACGGGCGGTCTTGCGTATGAGGGACTTGCAAACGTCGGCGGCAGCAACGAGCCGATGGTCATTATCCTCAACGATAACGGAATGAGCATAAACGGCAACGTCGGCGGTATGGCAAAGCTCCTGTCAAAGGAGCGCGTCAAGCCCGGCTATATTAACTTTAAGCGCTGGTATCGCAGCACATTCAGCGGCATGAAGGGTGTTTACAACGCCAATCACAAGCTCAAGGAGATACTCAAGAAGTCCATATTGCCGACAAATATGTTCGACTCCATGGGCATTTACTATCTCGGCCCCGTTGACGGGCATGACGTTGAGCAGCTTGAGACGGTCATTCGCTGGGCAAAGGAAATGGACACGCCCGTGCTCGTGCACGTTATAAGCAAAAAGGGCAAGGGCTGCAAATATGCCGAGGAGCACCCGGACAAGTACCACGGTGTCGGTAAATTCGATCCCAAGACGGGAGCAATGCCGGACTCCGGCCCGTGTTTTTCCTCTGTTTTCGGTCAAAAGCTCACGCAGCTTGCCGAAATCAACCACAACATCGTCGCTATTACTGCGGCAATGTGTGCAGGCACGGGGCTGACGGAGTTTTCCGAGCGCTTCCCGCAGCGGTTTTTCGACGTCGGCATAGCCGAGGGGCACGCAGTCTCCATGGCGTCGGGTATGGCAAAGCAGGGGCTTGTTCCTGTCGTTGCGATATACTCGGGCTTTCTCCAGCGCGCGTATGATATGCTCATACACGACGTTTCGCTGCAAAATCTGCACGTCGTTTTCTGCGTTGACAGAGCGGGTCTTGTCGGTACGGACGGCGAAACACACCATGGCGCGTTCGATGTAAGCTATCTGCGCTCCGTTCCGCATATGCAGATATTGTGCCCTGCAAGCTTTGCCGAGCTCGAAAAGATGCTCGATGAGGCGATCAACAAAATGGACGGCCCTGTTGCGATCCGCTATCCGCGCGGCGGAGAGGGAAGATACGCCGTTTGCGATACAAGCCCTTGCGTTAAGCTGCGCAGCGGCACGGATATGACCATCTGCGCATACGGAACGACCGTAAATATCGCTCTTGACGCGGCGGCTATACTTGCCGAGCGTGGGATACACTCGGATGTATTCAAGCTCTCAAGGCTCGATACGCAGCCGTATGACGATATAATCGCGTCCATCTCAAAGACCGGTGTTTTCATGATGAGCGAGGAGGTCTGCAAGGCCTCGTGCATTGCCGATGACATACTTGCCGCAGCGGAAAGAGCCGGAGTCGGGCTCAGAGCGGCGTACACACCGAATCTCGGCAGCGGCATTGTCGTTCAGGGCACCGTTCCCGAGCTTTTAAAGCACTGCGGTCTTGATGCGCAGAGCCTTGCCGACAAGGCTGAGGAGATCGTGAGGGGTGGCAAATGAAAAAAATAAGATTGGACCAGCTCGTGTTTGACCTCGGCTTGACCGAGAGCCGCGAGAGGGCCAAGACTACGATAATGAGCGGACTTGTCTTTGTTGACGGACAGCGCGCCGATAAGCCCGGAATGCAGGTCAGCCCCGACGCAAGCGTTGAGGTAAAGGGCGCAGCGCTTCCGTATGTGAGCCGCGGCGGTCTGAAGCTCGAAAAAGCGCTCAAGGTCTTTCCCATTGACCCGAGCGGCCTTACCTGCATCGACTGCGGCGCCTCCACCGGCGGATTTACGGACGTTCTGCTCAAGAACGGAGCTGCAAAGGTATATTCCGTTGACGTCGGCTACGGGCAGCTTGCGTGGAGCCTCCGTCAGAATGAGCGCGTTATAAATATGGAGCGCACAAATATCAGATATATAAGCTCCGAGCAGATTCCCGAGCCTATTGACCTTGCGGTAATGGATCTTTCCTTTATTTCCATTAAACTCGTTCTGCCCGCGGTTTGCTCGCTCTTAAAGGACGGCGGCGAGCTTATGTGCCTTATTAAGCCGCAGTTTGAAGCCGGCAGGGAAGAGGTCGGTAAGAAGGGCGTCGTGCGCGATAAGGCGGTGCACCTTGCCGTTATAGAGAGTATACTCGAATTTGCACCGAGCGTCGGCATGGCCGTGCGCGGTCTGGATTTCTCACCTATAAAGGGTCCCGAAGGAAACAGGGAATACTTGTGCTACATGAAAAAGGGCGGCGAAGCCGCGCCTGATATTGACGCTGCGGCAGTGGTCGAGGCGTCGCATGAATGCTTGTGAGGTCAAAATGTCAAGACTTATTGTACTGTGTCCGAATCCGTACAGGGATATCGGCCTTGAGCTGACAAAGAAGATAAAAAATATGCTTCAAACCAACGGCTATAGTACCGCAGTGTGTCCGGTTTTCGGCTCGCGCGATGAAGCGGCAATTCCCGATGACGTTGAGCTCACACCGTGGAGCGCTGCCATGAACGATGCTGCTCTTTATGTGGTCATCGGCGGCGACGGGACTATACTGCACACCGCACGTTATCTCAATCACCCTCAAACGCCCATGCTCGGCGTTAACCTCGGCACGAAGGGCTTTATGGCGTCTGTTGAGCCGGAGGAATTGGGACTCATTCTTGAGGCGGCGGCCGGAAACTATTCATCGAGCTACCGCATGATGATAGACGTTAGGCTCATCCGCGGCGGCGAGGTAATTTATTCCGACGTCGCGCTTAACGATGCCGTTATTCACGGTATGGGTGACTGCATTAAGCTCACCGCCTTCTGCGATAAGGAGCGCATTATGAGTTATTCCGGCGACGGTATAATAATCGCAACTCCGACGGGCTCAACAGGCTATTCCATGTCCGCCGGCGGTCCGATAGTCGAGCCGGAGGCCAAAAACTTCATCGTTTCGCCCATTTGCGCGCATTATATCGGCGCACGCAGCTTTGTTCTCTCGCCCAATCACGAGATAACGGTAAAAACCGACATGATGCACAACCGCCGTGCATATGTATCCGTTGACGGCACCGACGGCTTTGAGCTTGCAAACGAGGATATCGTCGTTATAAGCAAATCTGCAAAGCAGGCAGACCTCATTTACCTCGGCGACCGCAGCTTTTACGATTCGACATTTGACAAATTGCAATATAAAATTCAGTAAAAGGAGGAGAATAGTTGAAATCATCAAGACAGAGCATTATCCTTCAGATAATTGCCGAACAGGAGATAGAAACGCAGAGCCAGCTCATTGATGCCCTTGCCGCGCGCGGCGTTACCAGCACTCAGGCTACGCTATCACGTGA
>USPI01000164.1 GCA_900556535.1 uncultured Eubacteriales bacterium
GGAATAAGGAAGGAGCTACATATGGCAAGAGAAAAAATCATCGCGCTCGGCAAGAAAATGACCGACCGCATACCGCAAAAGCTCGGCCTCGAGAAAATCACCGAGAGCGATCCGGAATACTACGGTCTCGCTTCCGTGGTTTCCGATGAGGAGGCTGAGGTCGCGCTGGCTATGGACCTGCGCAAGCCCACCACTCCCGAGAAGATCGCAAAGAAAATGGGCAAGGATGTCGAATATGTGCGCAAGCACATGGACACAATGGCACGAAAGGGCGTTCTGGAGGGCAACTACGACACTCCCGACGGCAGCCTTCAGTATGTTCTGCCTATCTTCGTTCCCGGCGCGGCGGAGCTCATGAACATGCACCTCGATCAGGTCGAGGAGCATCCCGAGCTGGCCACGTTCTTCGAGCGCATGGCATTCCTGCCGCTGACGAAGATCACTCCCATGGTACCTCCCGGAGGCAACGGCATCGGCATGCACGTTATCCCCGTCGAGAAGGCCATTCCCGCAACCAACGAGTCTGTCAGCATCGAGCACATCTCTCACTGGCTCAAGAAGTATGAGGGACAGCTCGGCGTCGGCTACTGCTCCTGCCGTAATTCGATGCGCATGATGGGCGAGGGCTGCGGTGAGCTTCAGGAGGAGTTGTGCATCGCAGTCGGCACCTTTGCAAGATACTGCGAAGAGACCGGCAAGGGCCACAGCATCACCTATGAAGAGGCAATGCGTATTCTTCAGCGTGCCGAGGATAACGGCTATGTCCACCAGATAACCAACATCGACGGCGAGAACAAGATATTCGCCATCTGCAACTGCGCACTCGGCTCCTGCTTCGCACTGCGCACCTCGCAGCTGTTTAACACCCCCAATATGTCCGCCTCCGCTTACCGAGCACACGTTGACAAGGAAAAGTGCGTCGCCTGCGGCAAGTGCGTCGAGGTCTGCCCCGCGGGTGCCGCAAAGCTCGGCCAGAAGCTGTGCACCAAGGACGGCCCCGTGGTATATCCCAAGCAGCCGCTTCCCGATGACAACCATTGGGGCGAGCATATGTGGGATATGGACTACAAGAACAACAACCAGAAGAACTGCCACGAGAGCGGTACCGCTCCCTGTAAGGCAGCCTGCCCGGCACACATCGCCGTTCAGGGCTACATCAAGATGGCAGCCCAGGGCAGATACATGGATGCTCTCAAGCTCATAAAGCAGGATAACCCGTTCCCGGCAGTCTGCGGCAGCATCTGCAACCGCCGCTGCGAGGACGCCTGCACCCGCGGACAGCTCGACCGCGCAGTCGCCATCGACGAGATCAAGAAGTTCATCGCCGAGAAGGAGCTGAGCGAGAAGACCCGCTACATTCCCGAGAAGCGCCGTCATAAGACCCCCGACGTTGACTACGAGGAGAAGATCGCAGTCATCGGCGCAGGTCCTGCCGGCATGAGCTGCGCATACTACCTTGCCGAGATGGGCTATGCAAACGTCACCGTTTTCGACCGCAACCCGACTCCCGGCGGTATGCTCACCCACGGCATCCCCTCCTTCCGCCTCGAGCGCAAGGTCATCAATGCCGAGATCGACGTTCTCAAGAAGATGGGCGTCAAGTTCAAGTGCGGCGTTGAGGTCGGCAAGGACATCACCATCGATGAGCTGCGCAAGCAGGGCTATCTTGGCTTCTTCGTCGCCATCGGCGCACAGAAGTCCGCAAAGCTCGGCATCGCGGGCGAGGAGCTCAAGGGCGTTTACGGCGGCGTTGACTTCCTGCGTGAAGTAAACCTCGGCAACAAGGTCGAACTTGGCAAGAAGGTCGCAGTCGTCGGCGGCGGCAACGTCGCAATGGACGTCGTTCGCACCGCCATCCGTCTCGGTGCAGAGGAGGCTTACATAGTCTACCGCCGCTCCGAGGACGAGATGCCCGCAGATAAGGAAGAGGTCGCCGAGGCAATGGCAGAGGGCGTCAAGTTCTGCTACCTCAATGCTCCCGTGGAGATCACCGGCACCGCAGCCGGCAAGGTCAACGGTCTCAAGGTCGAGATCATGGAGCTCGGCGAGCCCGACGAGAAGGGCAGAAGAAAGCCCGTCGGCACCGGCAAGTTCAAGACCCTCAAGGTCAACTCCGTCATCGGCGCTATCGGCCAGACCATCGACTGGGGCAACATCGACGTCGGCGCACTCAAGACGACCGGCAAGGGCATCGCAATGGCAGACCCCGTCACCCTCCAGACCGCTCAGGAAGACATCTTCGTCGGCGGCGACGTGTACACGGGCCCGAAGTTTGCGATCGACGCTATCGCGGCAGGCCGCGAGGGTGCAATCTCTCTGCACCGCTACGTACATCCCGGTCAGAGCCTCACTCTCGCAAGAAATCCGCGCGACTTCTACGAGCTGGATAAGGACAATGTCGTCGTTGACATCAACTGCTTCGACGCACCCGTCCGCCAGGAGGTCAAGCACGATCCTCGCAAGGCAAAGACCATGAAGAACGACCGTGTCACCTTCACCGAGGAAGAGGTCAAGGCGGAAGCAAGCCGCTGCCTGGGCTGCGGCGTGACCATCGTCGATCAGAACAAGTGCATCGGCTGCGGTCTGTGCACCACCCGCTGCGAGTTTGACGCGATCCACCTGCACCGCGATCACCCCGAAGCCAGCAAGATGGTCAACACCGACGACAAGATCCCGCCTCTTGCAGTGTACGCCGCAAAGCGCGCCGCCAAGATCGCGATCAAGGATCTCAAGCAGAAATTCTCGAAGTAATAACATCGGAGGAAGCGTCCAATGCATGAGCTTGGAACCGTATTTTATGTCATAAAGGAAGTCGAGAAGCTGTGCGACGAGAATGATCTTACGACAGTCGGCAGCGTCACGCTTCAGATAGGCGAGGTCAGCGGCATCATACCCGAGTACATCGTTGACTGCTGGAATTGGGCGGTTAAGGAGTCCAAGTACATGAAGGAGGCCGAACTCAAGGTCGAGAAGCTCGAAGCCGTGACCTTCTGTGAGGACTGCAAGCAGACCTATCCGACGGTCGAGTTTGCCAAGGAGTGTCCGCACTGTCACAGCACGAACACTTTCCTTGTCACCGGCAACGAATACAACATCAAAGAAATAGAAGGTATGTAAAGCTCATCCCCCATCCGGTTTGGAAACCGGATGGGGGATGTTTTTGCCGTATGCTGTTTTTAGTGCGGCTCACTCCGTCCGCAGGGCTTCGACGGGATCCTTCTTCGCTGCGAGGCTGGACGGGATAAGGCCGGCGATGAAGGTCAGGCCGACGCTTATAAGCACGAGTGCCGCGCCGCCCACCATCGGAAGCTCCGACTTGAGTGACATTATGCCGGTCAGGTCATGCACGATGATGTTGATGGGGATGTTCAAAAGCACCGTCATGAATATGCCGATAAGTCCCGCCGCAAGACCGATGATGAACGTCTCCGCGTTGAACACGCGGGATACGTCCTTCTTCGACGCGCCGATCGCGCGCAGGATGCCGATCTCCTTCGTGCGCTCAAGCACCGAGATATACGTGATGATGCCGATCATAATGCTCGACACGACGAGCGAGATCGCGACGAATGCGATAAGCACATAGCTGATGGCGTTGATGATCGTCGTGACCGAGCTCATCAGAAGCGCCACATAGTCGGTGTAGTCGATCTGGTCGTCCTCGGAAACGCTGCTGTTGTACTGCTCGATCGCATCGGCGATGGCGTCCTTGTCGGCAAAGGTCGAGGCGTAGATGTTG
>USPI01000165.1 GCA_900556535.1 uncultured Eubacteriales bacterium
ATGGATATAATTAATATACGCTTAGCGTATGCACCCGGAGGCTGTTATGACTGACAGAAAGCTTAACCTCACCATGCTGTGCGACTACTACGAGCTGACTATGGGCAACGGATATTTTGACCATGGCATGGGCGATAAGATCACATACTTTGACGTTTTTTACAGACAAAATCCCGACATGGGCGGCTTTGCCATCGCCGCGGGACTTGAGCAGGTCGTGGAGTATATCCAGAACCTGCACTTTGACGATGAGGACATTGAATACCTGCGCGGCAGGAAAATGTTCTCCGAGGAGTTCCTTGAATATCTGCGCAATTTCAAATTCGAGGGCGATATCTGGGCGGTGCCGGAGGGCACTCCCGTGTTCCCGCGCGAGCCGCTTATGGTCGTGCGCGCCCCGGCAATCCAGGCGCAGCTTATTGAGACCTATGTGCTGCTTCAGATAAACCATCAGAGCCTTATCGCGACCAAGGCAAACCGCGTTTGCCGTGCCGCCGAGGGCAGGGTGGTGCTCGAATTCGGCTCGCGCCGCGCTCAGGGCATCGACGGCGCCGTCACGGGCGCAAGAGCAGCATACATAGGCGGCTGCGCGGGTACTGCCTGCGCACTGTCGGACACCCGCTACGGTGTCCCCGCGGGCGGCACGATGGCTCATTCGTGGGTGCAGATGTTCGACTCCGAGTACGAGGCGTTCAAGGCATACTGCGAGACCTATCCGACCAACGCTACGCTGCTCGTGGATACCTATAACTCCCTCAAGAGCGGCGTGCCCAACGCCATCCGCGCCTTTAACGAGGTGTTAAAGCCCCTCGGCATCACCAAGTGCGGCATCCGCTTTGACTCCGGCGACATGGCATATCTCACGCGGAGAGCACGCGCCATGCTCGACGAGGCCGGCTGGACGGAGTGCAAGATAACCGTTTCCAATTCCCTCGACGAAAGGCTCATAACCGAGCTCATGCTCCAGGGCGCGAAGATCGACTCCTTCGGCGTCGGCGAGAGACTCATAACCGCAAAGTCCGACCCCGTTTTCGGCGGCGTTTACAAGCTGTGCGCCGTTGAAGGCGAGGACGGCACGATCATCCCCAAGATAAAGATCAGCGAGAACGTCGGCAAGATAACCAACCCCGGCTTCAAGAAGGTGTATCGCTTCTTCGAGAAGGAAAACGGCATGGCGGAGGCGGATTACATTTGCCTTGCAGACGAAAACGTTGACGATACCAAGCCCCTTGAAATTTGTGACCCCGAGGCGAGATGGAAGCGCAAGACGCTTGAGAATTTCACGGCTCAGGAGCTGCTCGTTCCGATATTCAAGCACGGCGAGCTTGTCTACTCACTGCCGAGCCTTGACGAAATTCGCCGCCGCTGCGCCTACGAGGTCAGCACGCTCTGGCCCGAGGTCAAGAGATTTGATTTCCCGCACCAGTACTATGTCGATCTGTCCGAAAAGCTCATGGAGCTCAAGGACGAAATGCTGAAAGCTAAGAGGTGAAGCAATGCAGGCATCAAAACGCCGTGAATACATAATCGAAAGGCTCAAGGAGAGCGACAAGCCCGTGAGCGCGACCGTGCTCGGTGAGGAGTTGTCTGTCAGCCGTCAGATAATCGTCGGCGATATTGCGCTTATCCGCGCCTCCGGTGTGAGCATCACCGCCACGCCCCGCGGCTATGTTATGCAGAGCGCAAGCGACGACGGACTGTACACGCTCGCGTGCGTGCATGATTTTGAGAACATGGAAAAAGAGCTCAATATCATGGTCGATAACGGCTGCACGGTCATAAACGTCACGGTAGAGCACCCGCTGTACGGTCAGCTCGTCGGTCAGCTGCATCTGTCAAACCGCTATGAGGTATCGCAGTTCGTGAAAAAATGCCGAGCCGACGGTGCAAGCCCACTGAGCACGCTCACGGGCGGCATCCACCTGCACGCGCTCTCCTGCCCGAACCGCGAGTGCTTTGAGCGCACAAAGGCCGAGCTTGAGGAAAACGGGCTGCTTTACACCGAATAATATGCGCAAAGAGCAAATTGCTCATTGACAAAACCGAAAACAAGAGTTAAAGTAGACCATACAAGTGTCATGACACCTGTATGGTCTTTTTTCGGAGGTATAATATATGGCAAAGGTAAAGAGCTTTTTAAAGCGCAAGGATGTTGAGGTCAGCTTAAAGCGCTACGGCATCGATGCGCTCGGCGCGATGGCGCAGGGACTTTTCTGCACCCTGCTCGTCGGTACGATACTTGATACTCTCGGCACGCAGCTCGGCATCGCGTTTCTGGCAACTCCGCTTATCAAAATCGGCGAAGTCGGCTACACGATAGGCAAGTTTGCCTCGTCGATGGTCGGTCCTGCAATGGCGGTGGCGATAGGCTACGCGCTTCACGCGCCTGCGATGGTGCTGTTTTCGCTCATCCCCGTCGGCTATGCGACAAACGTCATGGGCGGCGCGGGCGGCCCGCTTGCCGTTTACGTCGTTGCGATAATCGCGGCGGAATTCGGCAAAATGGTCTCCAAGGAAACCAAGATAGACATCCTCGTGACCCCCATCGTCACGATACTCATCGGCATCGGCGCTGCGTACTTCATCGCCGCCCCCATCGGCAAGGGTGCAATGGCGGTCGGCACGCTCATAAAATGGGCGACCACGCAGCAGCCCTTCGTCATGGGCGTGCTCGTATCCGTCCTCGTCGGCATCGCGCTGACGCTCCCCATCTCCTCGGCGGCTATCTGCGCGGCACTCAGCCTCACGGGTCTCGCGGGCGGCGCGGCGCTCGCCGGCTGCTGTGCGAACATGGTCGGCTTTGCGGTCGTTTCGTTTAAGGAAAACGGCTGGGGCGGCATCGTGTCGCAGGGTCTGGGCACCTCGATGCTCCAGATGGGCAACATCGTGCGCAATCCGAGAATCTGGATACCCGCAATTGCGGCAAGCGCCGTAACGGGCCCCATTGCGACCTGCCTGTTCAAGCTCGAAATGAACGGCGCGGCGGTGTCCTCCGGCATGGGCACCTGCGGACTGGTCGGCCCCATCGGCGTGTGGACCGGCTGGGCAAGTCCCTCGGCAGAGGCGCTGCGCGACGGTGCCCTTGCCATGAACCCCACGGCGTTCGACTGGATAGGTCTTGCGCTTATCGCCGTCGTGCTCCCCGTGGTGCTCGCGTGGGCGTTCGGTCTTATCTGCCGCAAGCTCGGCTGGATAAAGGACGGCGACATGAAGCTGAACTGAAAATAAAAAAGAGTGCTAAAAAGCAACGGACTGATAGCGAGGTATTGAAAACCAAGTTGTCAGTCCGTTGCTTTTTGCATATCAATTATTGCCTGATGATTTTTGCTTATCAAAATATTTTAGCAGGCTGAAAACAAGCTCAACCTCCTCGGCTGAGTAGCCGCCGAGGGACAGGGTCAGTTCGTCGTTTATTCCCAGCAGAAAGTCCGACTGAACATGAAACAATTCTGCCATGGCAACAACATACTGAGATGTCGGAGTAGAAACGCCCATTTCCCAAGCATTGACCGAGCTGCGTGTCACATCCAGCTTTTTCGCAAGCTGCGATTGAGAGTAACCGGCGGTTTCCCTGAGCTGCTTAATTCTGTCGCTTATCATAACACCACCTCATGTCCATTGTAATTTGCACATGCGGATAATAAATTATCAACATGTGCATAGTTTTATTGACAACAAAGGGCGGAAATGGTATTGTTATGATAGGCACAGCGATGCAATGATGGACG
>USPI01000166.1 GCA_900556535.1 uncultured Eubacteriales bacterium
CGATTCAATATGATTGTAGACGGCGAAGGCGTTCTTTTCATCCAGCGCCTCCGCCTGATTCACGATTTCCGACAGTTCCATTGGAAAATAGCTCCTTTTGATGACTTTGTCGACCATCTTATCATAGCCTGACGAAAAAAGCAACGCCCGGCCGCGCGGCAAAGATATGCCGCCGTTCGGGAGGACAAAAAAGGACGGTTCTTCGCGTCTTTTTGTATAACATTGTCATTTTTAGGCGTAAAAATGAAAAAACTTGTCCTGCTTGCCTCTTCCATTTTCCGCAAAAGCCTGCTATACTACTTAGACTGTTTCCGAACATTCGTTTCGTTCGATAAAAATCAGATTTGAGGGGAAAAATCCCTATGACATACGGTGTTTCATCCATATCCCGTGCACCGGCGGGGCCGAAGATCGTTGCTGTAGGCGGCGGGACGGGCCTTTCCACGATGCTGCGCGGACTGAAAAAATATACAGACCGGCTGACGGCGGTCGTCACTGTGGCGGACGATGGCGGCGGCAGCGGCGTGCTGCGCCGCGACATGGGCATCCTTCCGCCGGGCGACGTGCGCCAGTGTATGCAGGCACTTGCGAACACAGAGCCTGTGATGGAAAAGCTGCTCGACTACCGCTTTCCCGAGGGGCAGCTGCGCGGGCAGTCGTTCGGCAACCTCCTGCTCGCCGCGCTCAACGGCATGGCGGGCAGCTTTGAAGAGGCCGTCGCCATGATGGGGCAGGTGCTCGCGATCTCCGGGCGCGTGCTGCCGGTGACGAATGCCGACGTGCAGCTGGAAGCCTTCTTTGAAAACGGTGCGCGCGTCGTGGGGGAGTCGAACATCTTCAGCGCGAAAAAGCGGCAGGACTGCCGCATCCACCATGTTTCGCTCCTGCCCGAGCATCCGAGGGCGCTGCCCGATGCGCTGCGCGCCATCGAGGAAGCGGACCTCATCCTGCTCGGCCCGGGCAGCCTTTATACAAGTATCATCCCCAATCTTCTTGTCGATGGCGTGGCCGACGCGATCCGCGCCTCCCGCGCGCAGACCTTTTATATCTGCAACATCATGACGCAGGACGGCGAGACGGAGGGCTACACCGCCGCCGACCATCTGGAGGCCTTGCTGCGCCATGGGCACGAAGGACTCATTGACCTCTGCCTTGCCAACAACGCACCCATTCCGCAGGAGCTTGCCGCGCGCTACAGCGCCGAGGATGCAGAGCTTCTGCGCGTTGACCGCGAGCGCATCGCCCGCATGGGCGTGGCGCTTGCCGAATATCCGCTGCTCTCCGCGCAGGGGGGTTACGCCCGCCACGATCCCGCGCTTCTGGCGCAGGCCGTGATGGAGCTTTACCGCGAGCGCACCGTGCGCATCTATCGCGGCACACAACAGTACATTACCGAGGAACAGGAGAACATATATCATGCGCAACAGTAAGGATTTTTTGCTTGCAATGCAGCAGCGCAGCGAGAGCGTCTGGATCGAGAAGCAGACGGAGGGGGCGGAGGCTGTGCTGTCGGCCCTTCCGCTCACGCGTGCGGACGTCGATGACGCCGAGGCGCGCCTTGAGCGCTTCGCGCCCTTTTTCAAAAAGGTATTCCCCGAGACGACAGCCAATCACGGCCTCATTGAATCGCCCCTGACGGAGATCCCCGCCATGCGCGCTCACCTGAACGCCGAGGGCGCGGCGCTTTTGGGCCGCCTCTTTTTGAAGCGCGACTGCGACTTGCCCGTTGCCGGCAGTGTCAAGGCACGCGGCGGCTGCTACGAGGTGCTCAAGTACACCGAGGATGTTGCCCTCGCGCGGGGACTTATCAAGCAGCACGACGATTACAGCGTCTTTGCGACGAGTACCTTCCGCTCGCTCTTTTCGCAGTATCATCTGTATGTCGGCTCCACGGGCAACCTGGGGCTGAGCATCGGCATTCTGGGCGCGGCGCTCGGCTATCAGGTCACGGTCCACATGAGTGCGGACGCGAAGCAGTGGAAGAAGGAGCTCCTGCGCGAGAAGGGCGTCACGGTCCTTGAGTACGGCGCGGACTATTCCTACGCCGTGGCGGAGGGGCGCGCTCTCGCGGCGGACGATGTGCTGAGCCATTTTGTCGACGATGAAAATTCGCAGGACCTCTTCCTCGGCTACGCTGTGGCCGCGCGGCGGCTCAAGGCGCAGCTTGCGCAGCAGAACGTGGCGGTGGATGCGGCGCATCCGCTCTGCGTGTACATTCCCTGCGGCGTCGGCGGCGCGCCGGGCGGTATCTGCTTCGGCCTCAAGCAGGAGTTTGGTGACGATGTGCACGTCTTTTTTGTCGAACCAACGGAAGCGCCCGCCATGCTGCTCGGCCTTTCAAGCGGCGTTGGAAACGGCGTCTGCGTGCAGGACATCGGTCTGACCGGCCGCACTGCGGCGGACGGCCTTGCCGTGAGCCGCTGCTCGGGCTTTGCATTCCGTATGGTCAAGGACCTTGCCGAAGGCGGCTTCACCGTCGCCGATGAGCATCTTGTGCCGTATCTTCGCGCCCTGTATGAGAGCGAGGGCATCTTTGCCGAGCCTTCGGCCTGCGCGGCTTTTGCGGGCCCCGCGCACTTCAGCGAGGCAGCAGAGGACATCCTCGGCGATCTCCCGCAGGAAAATGTCACGCACCTTGTCTGGGCGACGGGCGGCGCGCTCGTGCCGCAGAGCGTGCGCGAAGCGCTCCTGAACGGCTGAGCACAACGAAGAAAAGCGCCATGCACCGAAAACAAAGTGCATGGCGCTTTTTGCTGTTTTCTGCCGGAAAATGCCGGCGCTCAGGCGTTTTTTCTCGCGTGCTCGCAGATCGCGTCATAGGTCTGCTGGCTGATGTCGTGCTCGATCTTGCAGGCATCCTCCTCGGCGGTCTTTTCGTCCACGCCGAGCGCAACGAGAAATCTCGTCAGCGTGTGGTGGCGGTCGATGGCCATGCCGCGGTCGGTCAGCGTGATGAGGCCGTCATGGTCCATCTCAATGTAGCCATTCTCGCGCAGGCGCTTGGTCGCGTAGGTCACGCTGGGCTTGGTCACGCCGAGGTGCTCCGCCACGTCCACCGAGCGGATGTAGCCGTGCGTCTCCTTCATCATCAGCATGGATTCAAGGTAATCCTCGGAGGCCTTTTGAATTTTCATGGTCGCTTTCACCAACTTCTTCGTTCAATTCTGATGATAGGTTAACATACTTGAATCAAGAAAGCAAGCAGCAAAAAAATATCCGGGAAAACACTTGACAAATAGCGTTAGAGAGATTAAACTAGCGGACGAAAAGTTAAATGACGCTAACTGAACACTGAAAGACGGCTGCGAGCGCCGTTTCTTTTTCATCCGACAGTTAGATCACTCTAATAGAATGCGGAGGGATGCATATGATGCCGTTGACACTGGCAAATACCGGCGAGGAGAATCTGATCCGCAGGGTCGGCGGGAACGGCGAGGTGAAAAAGCACCTCGAGGACCTTGGCTTTGTGGCCGGGGCAACGGTGAGCGTCGTAGCCTCGCTCGGCGGCAATGTCATCGTGAAGGTGAAGGAAAGCCGCGTCGCCATCAGCGAAGAAATGGCGAGAAAGATCATGATTTAGTCAATTTTTCGAATAAAAGGAGAGAGATTATGAAAACACTGCGTGAAGTCGGAATCGGCGGGACGGCCACGGTCAAAAAGCTCCACGGCGAGGGCCCCGTCAAGCGCC
>USPI01000167.1 GCA_900556535.1 uncultured Eubacteriales bacterium
TGCCACTGCGGCAAGTATAAGAAGATCCGCTACAAGGGCAAGATCTGCGACCGCTGCGGCGTCGAGGTCACCAAGGCGAAGGTTCGCCGCGAGCGTATGGGTCATATCGAGCTTGCGGCTCCCGTCAGCCATATCTGGTATTTCAAGGGCATACCCAGCCGTATGGGTCTTATTCTCGACCTCACGCCGAGAATGCTCGAAAAGGTTCTGTACTTTGCAAATTATATAGTTATCGACCCCGGCTTCACTCCGCTCGAGAAGTGCCAGATACTCACCGAGCGCGAGTACCGCGAGATGCGCGAGAAGTATGAGGACGATTTCAAGGCCGGCATCGGCGCCGAGGCTATCAAGGAGCTGCTCTCCCAGATAGACTGCGGCCAGCTCGCAGCCCAGCTCCGCGAGGAGCTGAAGAACGCGAGCGGCCAGAAGAAGGCCAAGCTCGTCAAGCGTCTCGAAGTCGTCGAAGCCTTCTATCAGAGCGGCAACCGCCCCGAGTGGATGGTGATCGACGTGCTGCCCGTGCTCCCGCCTGAGCTGCGCCCCATGGTCCAGCTCGACGGCGGCCGCTTCGCGACCAGCGACCTCAACGACCTGTACCGCCGCGTCATCAACCGCAACAACCGCCTCAAGAGACTCCAGCAGCTCAATGCGCCCGACATCATCGTCCGCAACGAGAAGCGCATGCTTCAGGAAGCGGTGGACGCCCTGATAGACAACGGCCGCCGCGGCCGTGCCGTCACCGGCGCAAACTCCCGCGCTCTGAAGTCCCTCTCCGACATGCTCAAGGGCAAGCAGGGACGCTTCCGTCAGAACCTGCTCGGCAAGCGCGTTGACTATTCCGGCCGTTCCGTTATTGTTGTCGGCCCCGACCTCAAGATCTACCAGTGCGGCGTTCCCAAGGAAATGGCCATCGAGCTGTTCCGCCCCTTCGTCATGAAGAAGCTGGTCGAGGACGGCATCGCCAACAACATCAAGTCCGCCAAGAAGATGGTCGACAAGCAGCGCACCGAGGTGTGGGACGCGCTGGAGTACGTCATCAAGGAGCACCCCGTGCTTCTCAACCGTGCGCCTACGCTGCACCGTCTCGGCATCCAGGCCTTCGAGCCAATCCTCGTTGAGGGCCGCGCCCTGCGCCTGCACCCGCTGGTCTGCACCGCGTACAACGCCGACTTCGACGGCGACCAGATGGCTATCCACGTCCCCCTGTCCGCCGAAGCGCAGGCAGAGGCGCGCGTGCTGATGCTCTCCGCCAACAACCTCCTGCGTCCGCAGGACGGCCACCCCGTCACCGTTCCTACTCAGGACATGATCCTCGGTTCCTACTACCTGACCATGATGCGCATCGGCAAGGCCGAGAAGGGCGCAGAGGAGCTGGTCATCGACGATCCGGGCGACACCGGCTTCGAGAGAAACTCCATTGTCGACGGCGACGAGATCTACGCCGCCAACAACAAGGCCAAGGCCGAGGGCACCAAGCCCTGCACCTATAAGTCCAAGCTCATCTACCGCGACGCGAACGAGGCCATCATGGCCTACAACGAAGGCGTCGTCGGCCTGCACGCTCCCATCCGCCTCCGCGTCACCAAGACCGTGGACGGCGCCGAGAAGAGCGCCATAATCACCACCACCGTCGGCCGCATCATCTATAACGAGCCTATCCCGCAGGATCTCGGCTACGTCGACCGCACTGATCCCGAGCACGCTTTCGACCACGAGATAAGCTTCCAGGTCGGCAAGAAGCAGCTGGGCGATATCATCGACCGCTGCATCAAGAAGTACGGCTTCACCATCTCCGCGGAAGTCCTCGACAGCATCAAGGCTCTGGGCTACAAGTACTCCACCAAGGGCGCCATCACCATATCCGTCGCGGATATGACAGTCCCGAGTGCGAAGAAAGAGCTCATCCACGAGACCGAGGAAGAGGTCGTCAAGATCGAGCGCCAGTACAAGCGCGGCTTCATCACTGATGACGAGCGCTACCGTCTGGTCGTCTCCGAGTGGGAAAAGACCACCAAGGAAGTCACCGACGCTCTGCAGAGCTGCCTCGACGAGTACAACCCCATCTACATGATGGCAAACTCCGGCGCCCGCGGCTCCATGAACCAGATCCGTCAGCTTGCCGGTATGCGCGGCCTTATGGCCAACACCGCCGGTAAGACCATCGAGATCCCCATCAAGTCCAACTTCCGTGAGGGCCTCAGCGTCCTGGAGTACTTCATCTCCACCAGAGGCGCACGTAAAGGTATGGCCGATACCGCGCTCCGTACCGCGGACTCCGGTTATCTGACCCGCCGTATGGTCGACGTCTGCCAGGATGTTATCATCCGCGAGAAGGACTGCGGCACCACCGAGGGCGTCTGGGCGGCCGCTCAGTACGACCGCGGCCAGCTGGTCGAGTCCTTCGGCACCGCGATCCACGGCCGCTTCCCGGCAGTCGATATCGTCGACCCGCAGACCGGCGAGCTGCTGTTCGCAAGAGACCATATGCTCATGCCCGAGGACGCCGGCGTTCTCGAGGCGCACGGCATCCACAAGGCCTATATCCGCTCCGTTCTCACCTGCGAGGCGCTCACCGGCGTCTGCGCGAAGTGCTACGGCATCAACCTCGCTCTCGGCAAGCCCGTCAACGCGGGCGAAGCGGTCGGCGTCATCGCGGCGCAGTCCATCGGCGAGCCCGGTACTCAGCTGACGATGCGTACCTTCCACACCGGCGGCGTCGCGGGCGACGATATCACCCAGGGTCTTCCCCGTGTCGAAGAGCTGTTCGAGGCGCGCAAGCCCAAGAAGATGGCCATCCTCTCCGAGATATCCGGTACCGTCACCATCGACGAGGCAAAGAAAGGCGTCATGTACTCCCTCACCGTCACAAACGAGGCCGAGGGCGCGACCGTGGTTTACACCGTGCCGCACTCAGCAGGTATCCTCGTCCACAACGGCGACCATGTCGATAAGGGCCAGGAGCTGACCTCCGGCGCGCTCAACCCGCACGATGTGCTGCATATCCGCGGCGTCAACGACGACGAGTTCGGCCGCATGGGCGTCCGCAGCTATATCACCAGCGAGGTCCAGAAGGTCTACCGTCAGCAGGGCGTTGACATCAACGACAAGCACATTGAGGTCATTGTCCGCCAGATGATGCGCAAGGTCAGAGTCGAGGACGCGGGCAGCACCAATCTGCTCTCCGGCGCGACCGTCGATATCTCCGCCATCAAGGCCGCGAACAAGCTCGTTGACGAGCGCATCGCCGCCGGCGAAGAGGGTCTGACCCACGCGACCTACACCCAGCTGCTCATGGGTATCACCAAGGCCTCCCTTGCTACCGAGAGCTTCCTGTCCGCTGCGTCTTTCCAGGAGACCACCAAGGTCCTCACCGACGCCGCCATCAAGGGCAAGGTCGACCACCTTGTCGGCCTGAAGGAGAACGTCATCATCGGTAAGCTCATCCCCGCAGGCTCCGGTCTGGCCCAGTACCGCGACTTCGAGATGGAGACCGACGATAACATCGCCTCCGAGCCGGAGGAGTATGTTGACCTGTCCGCTCTCGTTAACAAGTCCAACGCGCTCTAAGCGCAGCGCAGCCCAAACGATAAAAGCTGCGTCAAAGGTTTCCCCTTTGACGCAGCTTTA
>USPI01000168.1 GCA_900556535.1 uncultured Eubacteriales bacterium
AGCGTATTGAGTGATTTTTCGTAGAAATCCATTTATTTTATTTGTCTCCAGTAATCAAGTGTGGAAAATTTTCTTTCCGTCTGTGTCAGAAGATATGCCTCGGTGGCTTTTGAAACGCGCTCAAGAGCGCCCTTACCAAGCGAGAATGCAAGCATTTTTCGCGCGGGAGAATAGACGATATAGCGCATCGCCTGAAGCGAGTCGGTGCACAGCGGATAATTGGCCTGCAAGGCAGCGTCATTGCACGCTTTGCAGCAGATTATGCCGTTTCGCGGGCTGAAGCGCGGCTCCTCCGGCTCACTTTTTCCGCATACGCAGCAGGAAACGAGGTTAGGCTCATAGCCTGCAAGCGCCATAAGACGCAGCTCGAACACGGCCTTAATATGCGCCTGCGGATACAAATCGTTTGACAGGGCGAAAAGGCAGTTTAAAATAAGCTGCAAGACGAGCGGGTCGGGGTTATTTTCATCCGAGAGCGCCTCAACGCACTCGGCAAAATAGCTTGCCAGCGCAAGCGCCGTGATATCGCGGCGAAGCCCCTTGAATTCCTCGATAGTCGAGCCCTCGGATACGGTCCAATAGCCGCCGCGCTCGAACATCGTAAGCTCGGAGAATGCCAAAAGCTGCGTTGCCGCCGCGGTCTTGCTGCCCTTACGCAGCGCTCCGCGCGCCTTCACGGTCATTTTGCCCATGTCCTGCGTGAGTACCGTCAGTATCCTGTCGGCTTCTTTATAATGCACCTCGCGCAGAATGAGTCCTCTCGTCGTTTTAAACATATGTACCCCGCTCAGTCCGCAGGCCGGGGAGTCTCCCCCGCCCGCCTTTTCCTGTTTTTATCCTTCTCCGCCGCGCGGCAATACAGCCAGCACACGGGGTCTCCCGTTTCGGTGAAAAGCTTCCACAGCATATCGTTTTTCATTTTATGTCCTCCGGTAATAGTATCCGGTCATGACGCAAGCTATATGAGTGGTTAATTATTCCGAAAAGCCGAAGTTTCGAAGCTGCGCCATGCTGTCGCGCCAGTTTTCCTTGACCTTTACCCAGGTCTGGAGGTAGACCTTCGTGCCCATAAAGGCCTCGATGTCACCTCGCGCAAGCTCGCCGATCTTCTTGAGCATCGCGCCCTGCTTGCCGATGATTATGCCCTTATGGCTGGCTTTTTCGCAGTATATGGTAACGTCAAGGTCAATGATGCCGTTATCTCTTTCGGTAAATCTCGTGACCTCGACGGCAGTGCCGTGGGGTATTTCCTTATCAAGGCACAGCAGCAGCTTTTCGCGCACGAGCTCGGCGCAGATCTGCTTTTCCGGCTGGTCGCATATCATGTCGTCCGGGAACAGCTGCGGTCCCTCCACCGCGTAGCTTTCAAGCTGCGAAACAAGCTCGTCTATGCCCTCGCCGTTTTTTGCCGACATAGGGATTATGGCGTCAAAATCATGAGCCTGAGAATACAGCGCCATGACCTCAAGAAGCTGAGACTTCTCGACGGTGTCGATCTTATTTATAACAAGCACCGCCGGTGAGCCCGTCTCTTTAATTCGCGCTATGAGCTCCTGCTCCTGACGGCCGATATTGGCAATGGGCTCAACGAGCAGCATCACCGCGTCAACATCGGCAACGCTTTCCTTGACGATATTGACCATATAGTCACCCAGGCGCGTTCTCGGCTTATGGAAGCCCGGGGTGTCGATTATCACAAACTGCGTGTCGCCGCGGTTTACGATGGCGCTTATGCGGTTGCGCGTCGTCTGCGGTTTGTTGGACACGATGGCGATCTTCTCGCCCACGAGAGCGTTGGTGAGCGTGGATTTTCCGACGTTGGGTCTGCCGCATATGGTTATCATTGCTGTTTTCGTTATCATATCAAATGTCTCCCATTATTTCTTTTTCTCTTGCGCGCATCTGCTTTTTCATCTCGCCCTCGTCAATGTGGTCGTAGCCGAGAAGATGCAAAACGCTGTGCACCGTTAAATAGCTTATCTCCCGCTCAAAGCCGTGGCCGAATTCCTCACTCTGCTCCGCGCAGCGCTCAAGCGATATCATCATATCTCCGAGCATGAGTGCGCCGGTGTAGGGGTCTGTGTCGCAAATATCCGGATTGAATTCGCCCGGAGTCAGCTCGTTGAGCGGAAAAGAGAGCACGTCCGTTGCCGCATCAATGCTTCTGAAATCCCTGTTTGTTTCTCTTATGCCCTCGTTATCCGTGAGCATAACGCTTATAAGGCAGGGTCTGTCCACGCCCTCGGCAGCCAGAGCCTTTGCCGCCGCCTTTTTTATTATCTGCGCGGCATTATTATGCCCCATGCCGCTTTTCTCGCGGCTTATATATATTTCATGCTTTATCATATTTTTTCCTCTTATACTGTCCCGCCTTTTTAACTGTCTCGGGCGGGTTTTTCTTTCATAGACCTCGTAGGCCTCGATTATCTTCTGAACGAGCTGATGGCGAACGACGTCGGCTCCCGTGAGCTTGCATATTGCTATATCATCAATGCCGTCAAGGACCTTCATTGCGACCTTGAGACCGCTGACCTTGTCCTCGGGGAGGTCTATCTGAGTTACGTCACCCGTTATAACGACCTTTGAGCCGAAGCCGATTCGGGTCAGGAACATTTTCATCTGCTCACGCGATGTGTTCTGTGCCTCGTCGAGAATAATGAAGCTGTCATCAAGTGTTCTGCCGCGCATATACGCAAGCGGTGCGACCTCGATATTGCCGCGCTCGAGATATTTCTGATAGGTATCCGCGCCGAGCATATCAAAAAGCGCGTCATACAGCGGACGCAAATACGGGTCTACCTTGCTCTGAAGATCTCCCGGCAAAAATCCGAGCCGCTCGCCCGCTTCAACCGCGGGGCGGGTCAGGATTATGCGGTTGACCTGCTCGGCTCTGAACGCCGCGACCGCCGCCGCGACGGCAAGATATGTCTTGCCCGTGCCCGCAGGGCCGATGCCGAGGGTCACGGTATTGTCGGCAATGGCGTCGCAATAGGTTTTCTGACCTATGGTTTTTGCTTTGACGGGCTTGCCCTTTGCCGTTATGCACACGACATCGCTTGCAAGCTCGTTGATTTTCGACTCCCTGCCCTCCGCGACGAGCTTTAATATATACCGCACGCTCTGCGCGTCAATATTCTCACCGCGCGCGGCAAGCGTGAGCAGACCGTTTATCGCCTTTTCGGCAAGCATGACGCTTTCTTCCTCGCCGCAAATGTGTATCTGATTTTCGCGGTCGAGCACCTTAACGCCGAGCTCGGACTCGATTATACTCAGATTGCGGTCAAAAGACCCGAACACGCTGATGACGTGCTCCATTCTTTCAACTTCTATCGTTCTCTCTATCATATACTGCCTCCTTGGCGATGTTTTCCGTGCACTGCGCCCGCAGCGTGACCGTGAGAAGCTCCCCGCTTTCGGAAACGGAATACTCCTCCGAAACGATCTGGCCGCCGTTTATGCGGGATATGAGCTCGGTTTTAAGGCTCTCTCTGAGTCTCGAAACGGCTGCCGGCTTGTCGATAGGCCGCAGCTCGGTTTCGAAGTCGCTGCTTTTGCACACGGCATATCCGAGCGGGAGGACGAATAAATCTCCCGCCGATATGTAC
>USPI01000169.1 GCA_900556535.1 uncultured Eubacteriales bacterium
GAGCGTCCTCCCAAGTATGCCGATTCCGTCAGCCGCCTGCATGAAATCTTCAGTGATTCCGAAGTGAAGTCCCCCCGACATTCTTGAGCAGAACAAAACAAAGACCGTCGGCGTGCTGCTGCCGGGAGCAAGGGAGCTTGCGCTCACGGGAGAGAAAAAGCTCGGCGTCATCGCAACGCAAACGAGCATATCCTCCGGAGCCTTCCAGGAGCAAATAGCGCAGCTCGTGCCCGCAGCGGAGATAACGGCGGTCGCGTGTCCGGAATTCGTTCCCATGATAGAGAGCGGGCATTATAAAAAGGACGACCCCACGGTCATCGACGTCGTTTCCTGTTCGCTTGAGCCGCTGAAGACCGCGGGAGTCGGAGCGCTGCTTCTCGGCTGCACGCACTACGGGCTCATAGCCGGTGCTATCGGAGACTTCCTCGGACAGAGCGTCAAGCTCGTCGGAGCGGCAGACGCCTCGGCGCAGGCGCTTGCGCGATACCTTGAGGAAAACGATATGCTCGCATCGTGCGGCGGAGCGGAGGAGTATTACACCAGCGGCCCTGCCGAGGACTTCGACGTGCTCGCACCCGTGATGCTCGGCTACGGCTTAAAAAGCGCCGTGCACTGCATTACTCCCTTCCCCTTGGA
The DNA here is from genome assembly GCA_900556535.1 of uncultured Eubacteriales bacterium. Taxonomy (GTDB): domain Bacteria; phylum Bacillota; class Clostridia; order Oscillospirales; family Oscillospiraceae; genus F23-B02. Next base: position 637 of record USPI01000169.1, read on the forward strand.
GGAAAGGATATGAGAGCAATTATCAATATAACCGGAGTACAGGGCTTTATGCAGCCCGAGCAGGACACGATCGAATTCGTAACCGACGGCATTTACTGCCCCACGGAAACGGGCTATCAGATATACTACGTCGAAAGCGAGCTCACGGGGCTTGAGGGCACGACGACTACCGTGGACATAGCTCCCGACGCCGTGACGGTCGAGCGCAAGGGGATGCTCAACACCAGGATGGCCTTTCGACCCGGTGAAAAGACCCGCTTTTTGTATGACACCAAATTCGGCAGCGCGACAATGGGCATAGAAACGCGCAGCGTGAGCGCGAGCTTTAACGATTTGGGCGGCGAGCTCAATATAGACTATGTTGTCAATATGGAGCACACCGTTGCAAGCAGAAACACACTTAAAATGAGCGTAAGGCTCACAGACTGAGAGGATAAAGATATATGGCAAATATGATACAGATGGCAAAGCAGCAGATCACGGACCTCGTTAACGCGGCGTACAATGTCGCAGCGGCAAAGGGCGAGCTTCCCGAGGGCCTTACCCTCAACGGCAGCGTCGAGATTCCCAAGGACACCTCCAACGGCGACTACGCGGCAAACTATGCGATGGCAAGCGCGAAGCTCATGCGTATGCCCCCGCGCAAGGTCGCGGAGACGCTCATTGCGAACATGGCTCTTGACGGAAGCTGGTTTGACAGCGTCGAGGTCGCGGGTCCCGGCTTCATGAACTTCCGCATGGGCGGCAAGTGGTATTCCGACGTGCTCAGAAACGTTGAGCAGGAGGGCGAGGAATACTGCAACTGCAACCTCGGCGAGGGCAAGAAGCTCATGGTCGAGTTCGTTTCCGCAAACCCCACCGGTCCCATGCACATGGGCAACGCCCGCGGCGGCGTGCTCGGCGATGCGCTCGCGTCGGTGCTCTCCAGAGCGGGCTACGACGTTTGGCGCGAGTTCTACGTTAACGACGCCGGCAACCAGATCGAGAAGTTTGCCACCTCCATCGAGGCGCGCAGCATCCAGCTTCTCAAGGGCGAGGACGCGATAGAGTTCCCCGAGGACGGCTACCACGGCGACGATATAAAGGAGCTGGCAAAGCTCTTCTGCGAAAAGTACGGCGAGGGCTGGCTCGAGCTTCCCACTGTCGAGCGCCACAAGCTGATGGCGGAGTTCGGTCTGTCGATAAACCTCCCGAAAATGAAGCGCGACCTTGAGCGCTACGGCATAAAATACGACGAGTGGTTCCTCGAATCGAGCCTGCACGAGAGCGGCTACGTCGCCGAGAGCGTGCAGAAGCTCACCGATGCGGGCTGGACGTATGAAAAGGACGGTGCGCTGTGGCTGCACACCTCGAAGATACTTTCCGACAAGCTCCTTGCCGCGGGCAAGAAGCTCGAGGATATTGAAAAGCTCGAGCTCAAGGACGACGTGCTGCGCCGTGCAAACGGTTTTTACACCTATTTTGCCGCGGACATCGCATATCACCGCAACAAATTCGAGCAGCGCGGCTTTGACAAGGTCATAAATGTCTGGGGCGCAGACCACCACGGTCACGTTGCGCGACTCAAGGGCGCGATGGACGCTCTCGGTCTCGACGGCGAGCACAGACTCGACATCGTGCTCATGCAGCTCGTTAAGCTCATGCGCGGCGGCGAGGTCGTGCGTATGTCCAAGCGCACCGGCAAGGCAATATCGCTGTGCGACCTTCTGGACGAGATCCCCGTTGACGCGGCGCGCTATTTCTTCAACTCACGCCCCGAGTCTCCCGTCGAGTTTGACCTCGACCTCGCCGTGCGTCAGGACAGTGAAAACCCCGTGTACTATGTCCAGTACGCCCATGCGAGAATCTGCACCATGATAGCCGCACTGCGCGAGGACGGACACGAGGTGCCCTGCGCGGACGGCGTTGACCTGTCGGTGCTCGAAATGGAGCAGGAGCGCGAGCTCATAAAGCAGGTCGCACTGCTGCCCGAGGAGATAAGACTTGCCGCGCGCGACTATGACCCGAGCCGCATCAACAAGTACGTCACCGAGCTTGCCGCCCGCTTCCATAGGTTCTACACCGCCTGCCGCATCAAGGGCGCTCCCGAGGGCGTGCTGGAGGCTCGCCTCGTGCTTGCCGACACCGTGCGCAGAGTCATCGCGCTCTCGCTGTCGATAATCGGCGTCTCTGCTCCCGAGAAGATGTGATTTCAGTGGCGATTTGAGATCGTCCCGATACGCATATTGCGGTTGCCCGGTGTCGAAAAAGCGGGCAAAACCGTAAGATTGCCGCTTCCCATCGGGGCGAAGCGGATTCTGTGCCGCGCCCTGTAGGGAACTTATCTTGCCCGTTCCGTTTCCGAAAATTTAGTCGGAACTTAAATCTATATCGTAGGGGCGAGCATTGCTCGCCCTTTATTAACGGTTTTCTCCACAGTTACCGGTCTGGCCGAGGCAAAAGATGTATCAGCGCTGTCTTTTATGCGTTTGTGTTAAATCGTAGTTCCGACCATGCGGGCGACCGATGGTCGCCCCTACGAGTTGCAATCGGTTCCGACAAAGACCGTGGCAGTTCGCTCCACGGATAATGGTGCTGATTTAGTGCAAAAATTTTGCGCCGCACCATGCCTTCCCCTTGAGGGGAAGGTGTCGGCGAAGCCGACGGATGAGGTGAAATTTAATCCGTGCGCTCTGCGCACGCCTCAATTATTCATTATTTACTCGCCGCCGAATGTATTGCGGCGGCCGCGGCAAGAACCGCTGAATATGTGCGGTGGCGCTGCATTTTTGACTTCGGCTCTTTTGCCATGTGGCAGTCGGCGACAAGCACGACGCTTGCCGCGAAGGCCGCAAAGCCGCTCAAGGCTTTGATTCGGCTTGCTTTTTGCGCCGTCGCCATATGTGCGAGCGCCGCGAGAAAATACACGCCGCTGGCCGCCTCGTGCGCCTGCATCATGACGGCGT
>USPI01000170.1 GCA_900556535.1 uncultured Eubacteriales bacterium
CTGCTAAAAGCTTAGCAGAACCGGGAGTGTTTTTTATCCGTTTGTCCGTATGAAATTGTGATATCTTTCAGCGCAAAATCTTACGATTTTCCTACGGGCAGCGTCACCGTGAACTCGATGAGCTCATCGGCACTGCGGGCGTTTATCGTGCCGCCGTGCAGCTGCACTATCTGATTTGCTATCGCGAGGCCGAGCCCTGCGCCGCCTGCTGACGAGCGTGCGGCGTCGAGCCTGTAAAACTGCTCGAATATGCGTTTGAGCTTATCCTCGGGTATGGTCGCGCCGCGGTTTACGACGCTGACAACGGCATTGCCGCCGTCAAGCGCTGCGTTTATCTTGATCTCCGTGCCGGGGAAGCTATACAGCACCGCGTTGCGCAGAAGATTGTCGAAAACGCGCTCAATCTTGCCCGCGTCGCAGCGGATGGGCATGGTCTCCGGCGCCGTGAGCGCGCAGCCGAGCTCCTTTTCGCGGAGCATCGGCATGAATTCGAAGCGAAGCTGACCGAGAAGCACGGTGAGGTCTATGCTGCTTTGCTCGAGGGTGACGGTCGAGAGATTAAAGCGCGTTATTTCGAAAAATTCGTTTATGAGATCCTCAAGGCGCTCGGCCTTGTCGAGCGTGATGGAGAGATATTTTTCGCGCAGTTCGGGCGATATCTCCTGCTCGTCGCGCAGGAGGGTCAGATAGCCGATAACGGAGGCCAGCGGCGTTTTGAGGTCGTGCGCAAGATACATGACGAGGTCGTTCTTGCGTGCGGTCTCCTCGCGCAGGAGGCTTTCCGAGCGCGTGAGAGCGCTTTTTGCCTCGCTCAGCGGCAGCACGAGCTCGTTGGGCAATTCCTCGGCGGATACGCTGCCGAGCATATATTCCCCGATGACGGAGCCGACCGCGCGAAGCTGCCTGCGCAGCCGTATGCGCGTTACGATGAAGATAACGACGAGCCAAAACGCGAGGTTTATTAAGAGAAGCTGCACGACGAGGCGCTTGACCGGGAGCCAATTGATCTCCCGCACGAAGGCGCCGCTCTCCGTGAGGTTGTAATAGCAGTAGTTTGCGTCGAACCACTTGAGCAGGAGCCCGTTATGATTATAGTCGAAATACGAGGCGATGAGCACGATCAGCGCCGCGCCCGCAGCAAAGCAGCCCAAGAACTTTAAAACGGAGAGCAGCGCATTATTTTTCGATCTCATATCCCACACCCCATACGGTTTTTACAAACCTCGGCTTTCTCGGCGGCTCGTGCATTTTCTCGCGCAGGCGGCCGATGTGCGCCATGACGGTGTTGCTGCTCGCCGAGAGGTATTTTTCCTTCCACACGGCACGGAAAAGCTCCTCGGAGGTAACGACGCGCCCGGCGTTCTCGCACAGATACCACAGAATGTCGAATTCCGTCGGCGTGAGGCTGAGAGCTTCGCCGAACAGCAGACACTTGCGGCTTTGCTTATTTATCGTGAGACCGCGGATATCCCGTTCAAAATCCGTATCCACCGCGCGGCGGCAGCGGCGCAGAACGGTCTTGACGCGCGCCGTCAGCTCCAGCGGGTTAAAGGGCTTTGTTATATAGTCGTCCGCGCCTATGGTAAGACCGAGAATTTTGTCGGAATCGGTCACGCGCGCCGTCAGCATTATAACGGGAAACGAGTGCTCTTCGCGTATGCGCCTGAGCAGGATGAAGCCGTCGGTGTCGGGCAGCATAACGTCAAGCACCGCAAGAGCGGGCTCACAGCCGTCGATATCGCGGAGCGCCTGCTCGCCCGTTTGGAACTTTTTCACCTCGTATCCGTCGTTTTCAAGGTACAGCCCGATGAGATCGGCTATCTCCCTTTCGTCATCGACGATAATGATCTTGTCGGCCATTATCCGACTGCTTTTTCGAGCTTTTCGATGCCGACGCGCATTCTGCGCAGGGTCTCGTCCTTGCCGAGAATGCGGCAGATCTCGACCGCGCCGCCGGGGGTCACTGCCTTGCCGGCAGCCGCGATGCGAACGGGCCACATGACCTTTGCGTTTTTGCATTCGAGCTTCTCCGCCATGCCGGTCATCGCGGCGAGTATATTCTCGTCCGTCCAGGCGTCGATGCCCTCGAAAACGGGGAGCATCACGCGCAGCATCTCAAGAGAGCCGGCCTCGTCGGTCTTGCTCTTTTTATGAATGTAAAGCGCGGTGTCGTATTCAGGCAGCGCGTCGAAGAAATCGAGCTTTTCGGGGATATCGGTCAGGACCTCGGTGCGCTGCTGCAAAAGCGCGGCGATGGCGGCGGAGTCGATGGCGGGGCTTTTGACCGCCTGACGGATGAAGGGCTCGGCAGCCCTTGCGAAGTCCTCGGGGCTCATCGCACGGATGTATTCCGCGTTAAAATACCTGAGCTTTTCAATGTCGAAAATTGCGGGGGACTTGGAGATGCCCTTAATGTCGAATATTTCGGCAAGCTCCTGCATGGTGAATATCTCGCGCTCGCCGCCGGGGCTCCAGCCGAGCAGCGCAACATAGTTGACAACGGCGTCGGTGAGATAGCCCTGCGCGATAAGATCCTCATACGAGGGGTCGCCGTGGCGCTTTGACATTTTGTTATGAGCATCGCGCATGACGGGGGAGCAGTGGACGTATGCCGGAATGTCCCAGCCGAAGCCCTCGTACAGCAGATTGTATTTGGGTGACGAGGACAGATACTCCGAGCCGCGCACGACGTGGGTGATGCCCATGAGATGGTCGTCGATGACGTTTGCGAAGTTATACGTCGGCAGACCGTCGCGCTTGATGAGCACCTGGTCGTCGAGCGTGTCGTTGTCGACCGTGATGTCGCCAAAGATCTCGTCATGGAACGTGGTCTTGCCCTCGCGCGGGATCTTCTGGCGGATGACGTAGGGCTTGCCGGCGGCAAGGTTCGCCGCGATCTCCTCCTCGCTCAGGCGCGCGCAGCGGCCGTCATATTTATGGATGGCCGTGCCGTCGGAAACATGCTCTTCGGCCGCATCGTCCTTATCGCAGAAGCAGCGGTAGGCGTGACCGCGCGCGATGAGCAGCTCGGCATATTCCTTATAGAGTCCGCGCCGCTCGGTCTGGATATACGGACCGACCGGGCCGCCGACATCCGGTCCCTCGTCGTGCGTCAGGCCGCAGGCGCGCATGGTGCTGTAGATGACGTCGACCGCGCCCTCCACATAGCGCCCCTGGTCGGTGTCCTCGATGCGCAGGATGAACTTGCCGCCGGCGTGCCGCGCGATCAGATACGTATAAAGCGCCGTGCGCAGATTGCCGACGTGCATATACCCCGTCGGGCTCGGCGCAAAGCGCGTGCGCACCTCCCCATGCGGGATGCGCTGCTCCATGTCTTCAAACCACTTTTGATCTTTCATATTTTGATAGCCTCCGGATCACTTTGCTCAGATTATTTATATCTTATTTTACATCACAGGGATTGTCAAGGGAACTTTCGATGTTGTATTCCACAACAGGTTGTGGTACAATATTCAAACAAATGCGAATTTTCAGCAAGATAGCTAAGGAAGTAATCAACTATGGAAGAAAACACTGCAAAGAAAGTCATGCTCTCGGGCATCCAGCCCTCC
>USPI01000171.1 GCA_900556535.1 uncultured Eubacteriales bacterium
GCGCGACCTGCTCGAAATACGCTACGACCGCTCGCTGCCCACGCTCATCTCCACCAACGGACTATATGAAAAAAGACCGAACAGCCTTCTCGACTGACAGGGCAGCTTTTTGCTTTACATAATTTAATTTAGCGTATCGGCATTGAGCGTGAACAGGCGCTCGACTGCGGTTTTGAGCTCGCGGTGCTCGGGCGCGGTGAGCTCTGGATCCTGCGCGAGAATGTCATGCGCCGCGCTTTGCGCCGTCTGCAAAACGTTCATGTCCGAGCAAATGTCGGCAATGTGCATCGCGGGCAGACCGTGCTGACGCGATCCGAAAAAGTCGCCCGGACCGCGCAGCTTCAGGTCCTCCTCGGCGATTTTGAAGCCGTCGGAGGTCTTTGTCATGACCTTTAGCCGCGACATGGACACCTCGTTGTCCGTATCCGAAACGAGCACGCAGTAGCTTTTGTGCGCGCCGCGTCCGACTCTGCCGCGAAGCTGGTGGAGCTGGCTGAGTCCGAAGCGGTCGGCATTTTCGACTATCATGAGCGCCGCGTTCGGCACATCAACGCCGACCTCGATTACGGTCGTTGAGACCAGAATGTCAATATTGCCCGCAACGAAGGTTGACATAATATCGTTCTTTTGCTTTGGCTTGAGCTTACCGTGAACGCAGGCAACGCGCAGATCGGGGAAGCAGCGCTGAAGCTCTGTAGCGTGCTCCTGAGCCGATTTCATGCCCGCGGGCAGCTCCTCGTTTCCCTCTATCATCGGACACACGACGAAAACCTGCCGCCCCTCGGTGACGAGCCTGCGGATAAACCCGTTCAGGCGCGTGCGATAGCTCTCCGTGACGGCAAACGTATCGACCTTCTGCCGCCCGGGGGGCATTTTGTCTATGACCGAAATGTCAAGGTCGCCGTAGATCATCAGTGCAAGCGTGCGCGGTATCGGAGTTGCGGACATGACGAGCACGTGCGGCTTTGCACCCTTTGAAATGAGGCTTGAGCGCTGGCTCACGCCGAAGCGGTGCTGCTCGTCGGTGATGACAAGAGCAAGATCGGAGTATTCGACGTCGTCGGAAAACAGCGCGTGAGTGCCGATGATAAGATCAAGTTCGCCTGCCTTGAGCTGCGCCTTGACCTCGCGTTTTTGCTTTGCGGTCATGGAGCCCGTGAGCTTTCCGATGCGCAGTCCGAAGGGGGTCAAAAACTCGCTGAGCGTGTCAAAATGCTGCTGCGCGAGTATTTCGGTCGGCGCCATGAAGGCGCAGGCGTGCCCGCTTTTGTGCACATACCAAACAAGCGCCGCCGCAACAAGGGTCTTGCCGCTTCCGACGTCGCCCTGAACGAGCCTGTTCATCGCCTTTCCCGAGCGCATATCGCGTATTGCGTCCTCAACGGCGCGCTTCTGAGCCCCGGTCGGCTCGAACGGCAGCGAGGCGTAAAACTCGTTTACATCGTGCGCGGGCATCAGAATTCCATCTGCCTTGCTGTGGCTGCCCTTCATTTTTCCGAGCGCGCACGCGAGCAGAAACAGCTCCTCGAAAACGAGCCTGCGCCGTGCAAGCTCAAGATCCTCGAAGCTCGCGGGGAAGTGGATGTTTTCGTATGCGTATGCCGTCTGCGCAAGGCGGTATTTTTCGCGCACGAGGTCGGGCAGCACCTCCGGCAGCTCCGAGCCGCAGGCGTCAAGAGCCTGCCGCACCGCGCTCATGATGAGCTTTTGCGACAGCCCCGTTGTGAGCCTGTACACCGGCACGATCCGTCCGATGACGCCGGCAGGGGAATCCTCGCGCTCGTACACTGGGTTTGACATCGTCCTGCGCGAGCCGACGCCGATTATTTTTCCGTATAAATTCAGGCACTCGCCGCGGTGGATGTTATCCTTGACATAGGGCTGATTGAAATATGTTATGTCAACCGAACCACTGTCGTCCACAACGCGGAATTTCACAAGCTCCATGCCGCGGCGTATCCGCGTAAGGCGGGGCGTGTCGGCGACTATCGCCTTTATGCAGACCGTCTCGCCGTCACAGGTGAGAGCGATGGGGCGAAAATCGCTGCGATCCTCGTATTTTCGGGGAAAATAAGAAACAAGGTCATGGACGGTGAATATACCCAGCTTGTTAAAAAGCTGGGCTTTTTTCTCGCCTATGCCCTTGCAGTATCGAATATCGGTGTCAAGATATTTCATGTTTTTTTCAGTCTAAATCTCCATAGCGCGTCCCTGTCGGCCTCGTCCGCGTAGCCTATCCCGACGCGCGGCAAAGATGTTATGTTAACCTTTGCGCCGTCGCCCTCTATCCTGAGCGCGGGGCAGGAGAGTATGTCCTCGCGGTTGAGCGAGCGGTCGATGCCGAGCGCCTTTGTGAGCTTTCCCGGACCGTCATAGCCCTCGACGCCGCGAATGAGCACCGCTTGCGGGTCACCCTCGGTGCCGGAAACGATGTTCAGCATTTCGTGCATTCCGTAGCACAGATAAACGTAGATCGTGCCGCCGTCGCGCCAAAGCACCTCTGTGCGCGAGGTCTTGCCCTTGTGCGCGTGGCAGGCGCTGTCCTCAACGCCGAGGTATGCCTCCGTTTCGCTTATGCGCAGTCGCTGCTCGTGTCCGTCGGGGAACGTTCGCACGAGCAGCTTGCCGACGAGAGCCCTGGCAAGCGTGACGGCGTCCTGCCTGAAAAATTCGCGGTCGGGCATCACTCAACCATCTTGAGCGTGTAATCGGTCTTATTTGTGAGCGAGAACACCTCAAGCAGCCCCGTCGTGCAAAGCACCTTGTTGTCCTTGGTTATCATTATCATGTCAAAGCCGCCGTTATTGCGCCAGTAGTTGAGCGCAGCACTCTGCCCGAGCACGAACATCGCCGTGGAAAGGCAGTCCGCGAGAGTGCCGTCCTTGCAGACGATCGTGACCGAAACGAGGTCGTTGTCGGCGGGGTAGCCGGTCGAGGGATCAATGATGTGGTGATACTTCGTGCCGTCGGCAGCGGTAAAATAGCGCTGATAGCTGCCGCTGGTGATTATCGCGGTCTCGCCGACGCTGAGCGTGCCGACGTATGAGCCGGGGTTATTGGGATCCTCGACAGCGACCGTCCAGTTCGAGCCGTCGGGCTTCGTGCCGAGCGTCTGCACGTTGCCGCCGAGGGAAACAATGCCGCTCTCAACGCCGCTTTTGCGCAGCGCGTCGATCGCATATTTCGATGCGCAGCCCTTTGCGACCGAGCCGAAGCTTATCTGCGTTCCCGCGGGCATACGCACGGAGAAGTTGCCCTCGCCGTCGAAGTCGGTTATCTCGGTCTTGCCGAAGCCGAGGTTTTTGCGCAATTCCTTAATGGTGTCATCGTCGGGCACGGTGCCGGTCTCGTCCTTAAATTCGCCCCACGCCTCATAAAGCGGGTAGACCGACAGGTCGAGCGCACCGCCGGAAAGCGCATACACGCTCAGCGCGGTCGTGAGCATCTCGTTTACCTGCGGCGTCACGACCACGTCCTGCCCATCGGCGTGGTTTATCTGATATGTGTAGCTGCCCTCGTTGTTGGGGTCGAGCACGTCGTCGAGGGAGTTTATAACGCCCACGG
>USPI01000172.1 GCA_900556535.1 uncultured Eubacteriales bacterium
CTGTTCCTCGGTCAGTTTGAAATCCATAGGTCATTCTCCTTTATCGTTTTTTTTGTTTATATATTTAAATGTTGATCGCGTATTTTGCGCGGATGCTCTTTTCCAGAGCCTCCTTGCGTATCTTGCCCGCGTCGTCCATGTCGAATGCGGGGACAAGCTCGAGATGCAGGGGCTTTTTGTAGCTTGACAGATAGCGCTTGCAGTGCTCCTGAAGCTCCTCAAGGCTGAGGCTCGCTCCCTCTCGGAGCTGCACCACCGCGGTGACCGCCTCGCCCAGTCTTTCGTCGGGGACTCCGATGACCACACATTCCATGACGGCGGGGTGCATCTTCACGACGCACTCGACGTCCGAGCAGAACACATTTTCGCCGCCGGACTTGACGACGTTTTTCTTGCGCGAGAGCATATAGAAGCTGCCCTGCGCGTCGCGCCGCATGATGTCGCCCGTGCGCATCCAGCCGTCCTTTCCCATGAGCGCCGCGGTCAGCTCCGGGTGCTTGTAGTAGCCCTTCATGATCGCGGGGCTGCGGACGGCGGCCTCGCCGGGGGTGTCGGGCGGCAGCTCGTTCCAGTCGTCGTCGATTATCTTCATTTCGATAAACGGCATCGGTCTTCCCACCGAGCATCTGTCGCCGCAGGTCTCGGCGGTGAGTATCGTCGAGGTGCCAAGTCCGCTCTCGGTCTGACCCCAGCCGTAGTAGACCTCGGCGTTGGGGAAGAGCGTTTCTATCTGCGCGACTATCTCCGGCGTCGTGCCGCCGGCAGCCGACTGCGCAACGCGCACGCTCTCGGTGCGGCGCTTCTGCCCGTGGGCGTATTCGCACAGCCGCAGGTATGTCGTCGGCGGGAGAAGCAGCGTGTGGGTGACCTGCTCAAGCTCAATGCGGCGGAGTATCTCCTCGGGGTCGTATGCCGAGCAGATGATGAGCGTTCCTCCCGCGGCCATCACCGCCGAAAACCAGCTGTGACCGCCGTGGTGCTCAAGGGGGCACTGGATAAGCACGACCGGCGGAGCGCCTGCGCCGATGCCGCAGTACATCATTTCTCCGAACAGCTCCCACATATCCTGCCTGTGCGTGCGCATGACGCCCTTGGGTATGCCCGTGCTGCCGCCGGTGAACTGGATACGCGACAGTGCGTCCTCGTCCGCAAAGAGCTCCGGCTCGCCGTCGGAGGCTGCGGCGCAAAGCTCATTAAGCTCCGGCTTAAAGCGCTCGTCGTCTCCGAAGCATATCTTCGTGAGCGCCGTGTTAAGCTGCGCGTCCGCGACCTTGTCGGCAAACTGCGCCGAGAATATCAGGCACACGCTGTCACTCAGCTCGACCAGAAGCCGTATCTCCCTTGCTATCAGGCGGAAGTTGAGCGGGACGGCAACGGCGCCGATCTTTTGGAGGGCGTAGTAGACGAGAACTATCTCGCTGCAATTGGGAAAGAGATACGCGACCTTGTCGCCGCTTTTTATCCCAAGCGCGAGCAGCGCGTTGGCAATGCGGTTTATGCGCGCGTTTGCCTCGGCGTAGCTTATGCGCTCATCCTTATATATGATCGCCGTCCGCTCCGGCGCCTTTCTCACCGAAAGCAGAAACGGCTCGCAAACATTTTTGTAAAACACCAAAACACCTTCCTCTTTTAAGCCCCGAAAATGCTTTTTACTCTCTTGATTATCTATACTGCAAATATCGAGCCACAGCTTCGGTCTGCTCCGAAAAAATTATTTTTTGTTACACGGGGGAGAAACGCGGCGGAAAAACGGAGATTTGCCCCGCGTCGGCTCCGAGACTGAACAGAACGGCGGTATCACTCCAAAAGTTGAACACTTAATTTGTGGAAAGTATATAAAAATGGCACAGTGTCCTTGGCAAAAAAATCACAAATGACGCAGTTTGTTAATTAACTAACCGCTTTGCCGATACACTTTGACAAAAAAATAACCTTAAAATCGTGACAGTGTGTCACACAAAAATCGCGGCGAGAGCATATGGCAGGGCGCGGGGGAGCCTCGGCGGAGCTTTGCCCTCCGATTTTCCGCACCGCGCCGCGCTTTGCCGCCCGCGGCGCAAAAAAAGACGAACGCACGCGCGCGGCTCCTTATATTGCGGCACGGTTTTTGCAACTTAAAAGTCGAGTCAAGCAAGTCAACAACAGTCAAACAGAGATGACGCCAAACTCAATTTTTAAGAAATAAGGAGAATAACATGGACACTACACTGCGTAAAAGCTCTTACCCCTGGGTGATCGTCCTTTCGGCGATCTTCTGGTACGGCATCGGCTTCGGCCTGCTGGGAAACACCGTCGGACTGTTCTACACCCCCGTTGCCACCGACGGCGGCTGGAGCATGACCGAGGCTACCTTCTTCATGACGCTCTACCCCATCGCAGCGGCGATCACCTCCCCCTTTGCCGGCCGCGTATTCAACAAGTTCAATAAGACAAACGTCGTTATCGCCGTTGTCATCGGACTGTGGTGCGCACTCTTCGTATGGTCTTCCACCTTCACGACCCTCATCGAGTGGAACATCTACGGCGTTGTCGCCGGTATCCTGGGCGGCTTCCTTATGTACATCCCCGTTCCCATGCTCATCAACAACTGGTTCACCAAGTCCAAGGGCATCGCTCTCGGCATCGCGGCTGCATCCTGCAACCTGATCCCCGCGCTCATCAACCCCGTCATCACCGCTCAGATCGCCTCCCTCGGCTGGCGTCCCGTCCGTATGTACATGGGCATCGGCTTTGCGGTCGTCCTCATCCCCCTCGTGCTCATCATCGTTCGCAAGAATCCCAAGGACAAGGGCCTTCTGGCATGGGGCGAGGGCGAGGTCAGCGAGGTCAGCGAGACCGCCGAGGCTGCACCGAGCGTAAAGACCGGCGTTTCGGTCAAGACCGCTACCAAGTCTCCCGCATTCTGGCTGTCCCTGCTGGCAGTTGCCTGCCTTGTTTCCTGCGCATCCATCAACCAGCGTATCGCAAGCCTCGCCGCAGCGCGTGACTTTGACGCGGTCGCCATCGGCATGGCCTCCTCCGTCATCATGGTCGGCGCGGTCGTCGGCAAGCTCATCCTCGGCGCTATCCGCGACAAGACCATGAGCTCCATCACCACCGGCCTCATCTGCGCGGGCTTCGGCCTTGTCGGCTGCCTGCTCTTCCTCACCCTCGGCACCACGAGCATGATTATGTTCTACGCCAGCATCCTCATCTACGGCTTCGGCTACGCGGGCCTGACCGTCGTGCCTCCCATGGTCGTTGAGTCTGCCTTCGGCGGCAAGAACTTCAGCCAGATCTACGCAAATGTCTCCATTGCCACCTGCTGCGCCTCGTCCATTACCTCTTACATCTATGCCGCTATCATCGACAAGACCGGCGGCTATGACTTTAAGGGCCTGCGCGTGGTCGAGATGGGCCGCGTGAAGAAGTTCAAGCCCGGCAAGATCGAGAAAAGCGAGGGCATGGAGGCCACCGTTACGCTGGAACTGACCTATATTATGATCGAGGTTGACGGTGAGCAGCTTATCGAGATCGACAAGCTGAACGGCGTTTACAAGGTC
>USPI01000173.1 GCA_900556535.1 uncultured Eubacteriales bacterium
TCGTGAAGCTTGAGCTTCACAAAAAATGTGGCGTTTTTTCAGCGTGCAAAAAAGTCACAGACTTTTTTGACACGCTGAAAGTGTCACTCATAAATTGAGTGACACTTTTTTTATCCCATTACGACCCACGAGGTCGTGCTCGGAGCCTCGGAGCACAAGGGCACGAGGCGCATATTAACATCGCCTAACGAGACATAGCGCTCGGCTGCGCTCACGGCATCGGCTGCGCCTGCTGCGTCCGAGGTGTAGTACACGCGGTCAAAGACCTTGAAGAATATCTCCGCGTTTTGACCCGTCACGGTGTCCGAGCCCGACTGCATCGCCGTTTGGCTCGTAAGCTGCACCGACAGTGACGCCGAGGCGCTTCGCATACTGCGCATCATGCTGATCGCAAAGCCGGAGATCGCCAAAACGGGCGTCGGAGTGACGGCGGAGCTTGAGGTGTAGGCAAATTCAACGCCCGCAGCCTCCGGCATTCTCATGCCGTGCAGCACGATCTCGTCCACGCCCATCTTTGAAAGCTCACTGCAAAGAGAGGCGATATAATTCTTGACGATGGCGTTAGTCGGGTCAAGCCACGCGCCGTTTCCGTCCGTGTACGCGGCGCCGTCCTTCGTCCTGAGCGCGACCTGCGCATAGCGCGAGGCGAGCGTATCATCGACAAAGCAGCACAGTCTCACGGCAACGTAAACGTTCTTTTCCTTAAGAGCCGCAACGATGGGCTTCAAATCGACCGTGCCCGTTGTGCCGTAGCCCTTTGCGATGTCTGTTTCCGAACTCCACGCGAGCATGCCGGTGACGGTCTTTGCGTCAAGCAGCACCGCGTTTGCACCGCTCACGGAGGCGAGGCGAGCCGCAATTCCGGACTCCGATATCTCCGAAAACGGAACGAACACTGCCTTTATCGCCTCAAGACCGCTGCCGGCGGTGGCAGCCACGTTCGAGTAGTCCGGCTCGCCGACCTCGAGCACCGCGTTAACGGGCTCGAAGCTGTGCACAATGCTTCCGGTCTCGTCGTCCGGCTGCGTGCTCTCGCTGCCGTCCTGCAAAAACGGTATCTCAAGATGCAGCCCACTGTTGGTCACGACTATATACTTTTGCAGCCCGTAGAACAGCATGACCGCAAACGCAATCACGGCAAGAACGATTATCGTGCCGATAAGCGCGGGCGCGATCTTCTTACGCTTTCCGCGGTAAAATTCAGAGTTATTTGCCAATTACATCAGTCCTCGATCTGATTTATTCTGCGAACGTGGCGCTCGTCGCCGGAAAACGGCGTGTCAAGGAAGGTGTCCGCAATTTTAAGTGCAAGTCCGGGACCCACGACTCTTGCGCCCATTGCGAGAATGTTTGCGTCGTTGTGAAGTCTCGTCATTTCCGCGGAAAAGCAGTCGCCGCACAGTGCAGCGCGCACGCCCTTGACCTTGTTTGCGGCGATGGAGATGCCGATGCCGGTGCCGCAGATGATGATGCCTCGGTCGCACTCGCCGTCAGCCACGGCGTGAGCCACCGCCTTGCCGTAAACCGGATAGTCGCAGCTATCCTCGGAATAAGTGCCGTAATCCTTGTATTCAAGACCGCGTGCGTCAAGGTGCTTCATGAGCTCCTGCTTGAGAGCGTAGCCGCCGTGGTCGGAACCTAATGCGATCATAATTAAGATCCTCCGAAAAAATTATATTACATTTTATTATCTCATTAAACCCGCCGAATTACAAGAGCTTTTGCGCTCAGAACGGCCAATTCGGCAGCCATTTGAGCAGATTGGTCGCAAGCTGCGAGTTTACGCGCAGTCCGGACAGGGCAGGGTAGAACATCACAAACGCCGCAAGCGACAGCGCAGTCAGCCCATAGACGTTGAATCTCCAGCCCTTGACGTTCTCCCTTATGAGCGAAAACACGCGGCAGAGCGCCAGCACGAGAAATACGGACGAGGGGAAGTAGTGATACTCAAAGGTCGTGCGCGTTATGAATACCCACGGAAGAAGCTGCGCAAGATAGCCGATGATTATAAATAAGGACACCTCGTCACGCCTTTTTACGAGATACACCGCGCATATTATCATGCAGATAAGTCCGCTCCAGCACAGTATGGGGTTTAAAAACGCACCGAAGGAGGAGCGCGTGCCGTCGTCAAAGTGCTTGAGATAGTAGAGAATGGGGCGCTCGTTGATTATCCACTGCCACCAGCGTGAGGAGTAGGGGTGCTCCGTGGTGACGCCGGAGTGGTAGGTGAACATGAACTTCTGATTATCGAGAACGATGCTCGCGTAATCCGAGCTGAAATACATTCCGATGCCGCTCATGCCGCGCGCTGCACCGTAGGAATAGTAGCTTGCGTAGTAGATAACTGCCGGCACGAGAACGAAAAACACGAGGCAGAACGCGCAGTTTTTCAAAAATGCCTTAAGCTCAAAATGCCGCAGCCAATAGATGAGCCATATGACCGCAAGCCCCGCGCCCGCGTATATGCAGGTCCACTTGCTTGCCGCACCCAGACCGAAAAACACGCCCGACAAAGCGAGATGACGCAGCCGCCCGCCCGTTATGTACAGGTACATGAAAAGGTACATGAGCAGGATGAAAAACACGGCATAGGTGTCGATGGTCGCTATCCTCGTCTGCACGAAGTGCATGAAATCGAAGGCGAATATCGCGGTGCCGCAGGCGGCGATGCTGCTGCGCCCGAAGAGCTTTTTAATAAACACGTACATGACCGGCAGCATCAAGACGCCGAACAGCGCGCCCGAAAAGCGCCAGCCGAACGGAGTCATGCCGAAGAGCATGATGCCCATGGCGATTATGAGCTTGCCGAGCGGGGGATGCGAGACCTCGTAGGGGTAAATGCCCTCGATATTTTCAAGCGCCGTGCGGGCGTGGTAAATTTCATCGAAGTAGCTGCTGTTGGTGAAATACTGATACTCCGGCACCTGCTCCTGCTCGTCGAAAAGCTCCGGCGCGTCGGAGCTTGCACCGTAAAGCCTGCCGCCGCACTTAATGCCGAGCTCGCCCAGCCAAACGCTGCCCTGAGCCGTGAGGCGGATATAGCGTGTGCTCACGCCGGAAAGCGTCTCAAGGTCGTTCCACTTAAAAAGCGCAACATAGTTCTGCTCAAAACTGCCCGCGCTTTGCCAATGCTCGCCGTCGTCGGAAAAATCGATGTAATAGCTGCCGGTGTTGAGCCCCGAATAGAGCATGGCGCCGTCAATGGTCCTGACCTCGCCCAGATCTATAACGGCACTTTCGCCGCTTTGAAATTTATGAAACGACTGCGCCGCTTGCGTATCTCCGAGCCCTGTAAACGCCGCTATTGCGTACACGAGCATAATTGCACCGAGTGCGACGGCGTCAATTCTGCAAAACGCCGTCTCCGACGCGGCTCCGAGCTTTGCTCTGCGCGGGGAAGGGCAGGCGAGAAGAAACAGCGCTATGAGCATCAGCACCAAAAGCGTAAAGAAATATGTCACTCTCATTTGCACCCTCCGAAAACAAAACTACACCTGATTATATAAAATTATACACCGCTTGTCCACAATAC
>USPI01000174.1 GCA_900556535.1 uncultured Eubacteriales bacterium
AGATCTTTTTCATGCAATGGCAGTATATCACGAAATCGCGTTGTGTTACAACAGTTACTTGTCAGAAAATTTGCAATTTTCCCGTATCAGAGATAAAACTCCGGCTCTCTGCGCTCGGAGCAGAGCTTTTTGAGCGTCATGTGAGCCGCAAGGCGCATCGGGGCGGGCACTCTGCGTGAATCGGTCGAGCACATGCTCACGCATCTCATGCAGCTTATGCACTTGGTGGGCACTGTCCTCATGTGCTTGCCCTTGATGGCTCCCGCCGGGCAGTATTTTTCGCACATTCCGCAGCCGATGCACTCCTTCGATGCAACGGGGTACAGCGGAAGACCGGCCGCCTTTTTCTTTGCATAGCCGGGATCACCGGGCATTTTCACTCTGCCGAAGCTCTCGGCTGCCTTGAGCTTTTCGAGAAAATCATGCAGCTTTGCCTTGTCGCTCGTGTCGGGTCTGCCCGCGCCGAACTCGGGGTCAATGGAGTGCGGAGCCACCATCGCGCAGCCCGCGACGGTCACAAAGCCGCTCTTTTCGGCAAGGTCGCTCATCTCCAGCAGTGCATCGTCAACAGCGCGGTTGCCGAAAACGGCGACCGGAACGCAGGGGCTGTTGTCGCCTCTTATTATCTTCATGCGGTCGTACATGGGCTTGGGTATTCTGCCGGCGTAGACCGGGAAGCAGAAGAACGTGAGCGTGTCCTTGTCGATACGGGTGTCCATGCTCGGAGTGGTCAGCTCCTGCATGGGCGCATCGCCCAGCTCCCTGCTTATGATATCCGCGACGGATTTTGTCCCCCCACACGGACTGAAGTAGAAAATTGCGTACTTCATTTGTTTTCCCTTCCTTTTTCCTCTTATGTGTATTATTTAATCAACTCACCTGTATGCAGTAGGTGCGCATTGCGCGCGTGCCCACGACCGCATAGTTTCCGTACATTGCCGGCGATGCCTCGATATTGCCGCCGAGGTTCATGTAGGAAAGCTGCTCGCCGGTCTTGCCGTCAAGAAGATAGATATTAAATCCGGAGTTGCAGTAGAGCAGGTAGCCGTTGCCGTTTTCGTCGTAGAAATCAACTGGTGAGCTCCAGGAATACATCGAGGTCTCCTTCTCCCAGACGACCTCGCCCGTGTCCTTTTTGAGTGCTGCAAGAGTGCCGGAGCTTGCGCCCGGAGTTCTCGCAACGGGCACGAATATCATGTCCGAAAGCTTATTCTTGCCGACCGCTATCGTGCCCTGCACGCCGCCGGAGAGATCCTGCACGGTGTAGCAGGTGTAATTGGTCTGCCATACTATTTCGCCCGTTTCGGCGTCTATCTTGAAAATGGGTATCTCCGCCGTCGAGTACGAGCGCCAGCCGTAGTGGAAGGAGGTGCTTATGTAGATATACGGATGTCCGTCCTCAATGTCGATGACGGGCGAGCAGTTGGTGTCGTCAACCACGTCCTGCACCCACACGAGCTTGAGTGTGTTGAGGTCAAGGCACATGAGGTTTCCGCCGTTATCGGCAAGGAAAATATAATTGTTTATCGCCGCCGCGGAGGACTCCACGCCGAGCCAATATCGGCTGCCGGTGCGCACGCCGTTATACTTCCACTTAACTATATTGTCGGGGTCGATGGACAATTCGCCCGTCTGCTCGTTAAATTTGGTGTTCAGATGGATTATGTAGAGAATTCCGTTCTCACCCGGATAGATGAGCTGGTCGGTAGCCGCGCTCACGAGCGGCGAGGAGTCAAACATATGCCAGCCGCGGTTTGCAAACGATTCGTTGTGGCCGAACTCGAACATGACGGTGTTGTCCATGAGGTTTACGACCTTGACGCGTGACCTGCCGTTTATGCTGTCAACGCCGGAGCCGACATAGAGGATGGGATAGCCGCGCGGGTCGAGTGCGCCCGCTCCCTTGTAGTTAAAGCCGAGGTTGAGCGGATTGCGGGTGTATTCGCCGGTAGTGAGCTCATAGAAATAAACGTGTCCGTCAAGAGTCGCGTAAATGACTTCGACGAGCTCCTGCTTTTCGCGCGCCCAGTCATACATCGCGCTCATGTTCTTGCGCGTTGCCTCGGGCCACTTGACGATGAGTGGCTGACCTGTCCAGCCGCTGCCGGACCAGTAGATGCCATCGGTATCGCTGAGGCCGCTCGTGGACTTGACCCACGCCTTGGACATGGTCTTGCCGCTGATGCTCGCCGTGCCGTATGCCGCGCCGTTGCGGAAGTTGTTTCCGCGGAAGGTGACGACGCCCTCAAGCTCGGTGTAGCGCTCAGGCAGGTCGAAGTTTATCTCGTACTTATTCTTGTACTCCTCGACCACCTCGCCGTCAACCATGATGGCCGTGCTGGAAATGAGCTTTTCCGGCGCGGTATTCTCGGTCGCGTGGGGCTTAAAGTCCGGAAGTCCTATGGGTGTGGGGGTCGGCTCCGGAGTCGGGGTAGGCGTGGGCGCGGCAGTGGGCGCAGCCGTCGGTGCGGGCTTTGCAAGCTCGTTATTGGCCTTCACGCCGCAGTACACGACAAACGCCAGGGCCGCCGCAAGCAGCACAAGAACGATCGCCTGTATCACGGTTTTGACCGTGCTCTTTGTCTTTTCTTCCATGTCTTTATCCACCCTGTATGTTTATTCCGTAAAGTGAACGTGATTATTTATGTGATCCTGGCAGAAGCAGTGATAGCCCGCGCACTTTGAGCAGTATCTGAACTCAAGGTTCGGGAAATCGGTGTCCGTTCTGCCGCATACGCAGCACTTGTGAGTGTAGTTTTTCTGGCGCTGCTCGTATTTTATCTTCTGCTTCTCGCGGTTGAAGTTGACCGTTGTTTTGTTGTAATGCACGCGGTTTCTCGACAGCGAGGAGATAAGGTCCGCTCCGAAGAAGATGAGATAGTTCAGTATCGCGATAAGCGGCAGAAGGTTAAACGGGAATTGGGTCGTGAGCATGGCATACACGAAAAACGCCGCGTCAAGATAGGCAAGCCACTTGATCTTTATCGGAATGATGAACATGAAAAGCACGCGCACCTCCGGGAAGAGCGTCGCAAAGGAGAAGAACATCGACAGATAGATGTAATACGTTCCGACGCTTGCCGACTGCCCCGTTATGAGGTAGATGACAAGACCGTAGATGACGGTGAGGATAATGCCGCTGAAGATGAAAATATTAAAGCGTGCGGTGCCCCATTCGTGCTCGAGCGTGCTGCCTATCCAATAGTAGAAATAGAAAAACAGCAGCGCCCATATGCTCATATCCATCGGGACGAAAATGAAGGTTATGAGCCTCCAGACCTGCCCCTTAAAGATGAGCTCGGGCGAAAACTCCAAATAGCTCATGAGGCTGTGACTGCTGTCCATGGTGCTCAGCAGCCATACGCCGAGGCTTATAACGACTATATACAGCATAAGATTCGGGATGCCGAATCTCGGATGACGGTAGCAGAATAAATCGATCTTTTGGTTGAGCTTCTTCATGCATATTTCCTTTCGGGCACAGTTATCTTGATTATACATTATTTCATATTTTACATCTTATATCAAAT
>USPI01000175.1 GCA_900556535.1 uncultured Eubacteriales bacterium
ACTATCGGGGTGCGTCATTGGCTTCCCCTTGAGGGGAAGCTGTCAGCGATAGCTGACTGATGAGGTGATTTAAAGTCCTTTAGTAAGAAATATAAACACCTCATCCGGCTCGGCTAAAGCCGACCCACCTTCCCCTCAAGGGGAAGGCACTCGCTCGCCGCGAGGGGCATGGCGCTACTTACATTGGCAACAGAAAATACTGCGGTATCACGATAACGCGCTGCCGATTAAAACAGCACCCACGGGCGGCGAGAGTTTCGCGGTTTTGTCGGCACTTTCGATACCGAGCTGACGCAAAAACCGTATCGGTAAAATCCAAAGGCGCAATGCCCCTATGGCAATAGCGGTTTCGTTGGCACACTCGATACCGAGCTGACGCAAAAACCGTATCGGCACGGTTTTAATCCGCCTCCAAAAAAACGTCTTTGAGGGTGAGGTCGCGGCCGGAGATAGGGGTGAGCTTCGTGCCGCCGCACTCGGGGCAGCGCAGCTCGTTGAGGTCGGCGACGAACTTCTCGCCGCAGTCGAGGCACTGTGCCATGCCCTCGATGACCTCCACGACCATGGCGGTCTGCTCAAACTCCGTGCCGTCTATGACTGCCTGCCAGCAATCCTCCAGGAAGCGGGGGACGACTCCGGAGAGCGTCCCCACCTCGACGGTGATGCTGCTTATGGCGTTCGTGTTTTCTTCCTGAGCGACATTGCGCAGCATTTTCAGCAGCGCGTCGCAAATTCCGAGCTCGTGCATTACTTCTTGACCGCGTTCTTGATGATCGCGCCGCCGCGCTTGACAAGACCCTCGGCGACCTTGATGGGCATCGTCTCAAAGGTGCCCGCGTGCAGGTCGCGCACCTTCTTGAGGTGGATGGCGTCGAACTTGCACTTGGTGGTGCACAGACCGCAGCCAATGCACAGATACTCATCGACCTTAGTCGCGCCGCAGCCGAGGCAGCGTGCGGTCTCCTTGCGCACCTGCTCCTCGGTGAAGGTGACGCGCGCATCGGAGAAGGTGTTCGCCTTTGCCGCGTTGTAGCCGGGCATCTGGCGCTTGTCGTTATCAAACTGTGCGAGGTCGAGCAGGGCGTGCTCCTTGTCGAGCGCCTTGTAGAATCTGCGGTCGCGTCCCATGGTGAGGGTCTGACCGGGGTGTACGTAGCGGTGCAGCGAGATGGCTGCCTCCTTGCCGGCCGCGATCGCATTTATCGCAAACTTCGGACCCGTGACCACGTCGCCGCCTGCGAAGATATCGCTCTGTGCGCTCTGGCAGGTGACCTCGTCAACGATGGCGGTGCCCTTCTTGGTGGTTTCGAGAGCGCCCACGTCGAGGCTGCCCCAATCAACGACCTGACCGATGGCGCCGATGACGGAATCGACCTCGACCGTCTCAAACCTGCCTGTGCCGACGGGCTTGCGGCGACCCTTTTCGTCGGGCTCGCCGAGCTCCATGACCTCGACCTTGAGACCGCTGACCTTGCCGTCCTTGCCGATTATCTCGACGGGCGCGTTGAGGAAGCGGAACTTCACGCCCTCCTCCATTGCCTCTCTGACCTCCTCGGGGTCTGCGGGCAGCTCTGCCTCGGAGCGGCGGTATATTATATATGTATCCTCTGCGCCCAGACGCACAGCGGCACGGCACACGTCCATTGCAACGTTGCCGCCGCCGATGACGGCGCATTTTTTGCCTATCTCGGGCTTGTTGCCGAGGTTAATTTCGCGCAGGAAGTCAACGCCGCCGTACACGCCCGCAAGCTCCTCGCCGGGGATGCCGAGGGGGGAGGATCTCTGCGCGCCGATGGCGAGATAGAAGCCCTTGTAGCCCTCGCTGCGAAGCTGCTCGATGGTGACGTCCTTGCCGACCTCGACGCCGCACTTGAAGGTGACGCCCATCTCCTTGAGAATGTCGATCTCGGCGTTGAGCACGTCCTTTTCAAGGCGGAAGGAGGGGATGCCGAGCGTGAGCATACCGCCGGGCACGGGGTTCTTGTCGAAAACGGTCACGTTCTCGTAGCCCTTGTTGGCGAGGTAGTACGCGCAGCTCATGCCGGCGGGACCTGCGCCGATGATGGCGATCTTTTCGGGGTAGGGGCGGCCTGTCTGGTTGACCATCTTGGGCACGAAGCGGGTCTCCTCGTGCAGGTCGTGGTCTGCTATGAAGCGCTTGACCTCGTCGATGGCGACTGCCTCGTCAACGCTTGCGCGGGTGCACTCGGCCTCGCACTTCTTGTTGCAGATGCGTCCGCAGACGGCGGGGAAGGGGTTCTCTTTCTTTATAAGCTCAAGAGCCTCGGTGTAGCGGCCCTGAGCGGCGAGCTTGAGGTAGCCCTGAACGGGAACGTGAGCCGGGCAGGCTGCCTTGCAGGGCGCGGTGCCGGTGTCGAGGGTGTCCTTGAAGTTCTCGCGGTAGCCGGGATTGAAGGTCTTTTTGACGAAAACGGTGTTGGTGAGCTTTGCGTAGCCCGGAGGCGTGAGGTCAGATGAGGAGCACAACTTCTGACCGAGCTTGAGCGCGTTGCCGGGGCAGGTCTCGACGCACTGTGCGCACGCGACGCACTTTGCCTCGTCTATCTCGGCGACGTAGTTCGAGCGTATCGCGTCTCTTGCGCCGAACATGAGTCCCGCGCGCAGTCCGAAGCAGGCGCAGGAGCAGCAGTTGCAGATAGCGGCGCTGTCGCCTGCCTCCTCAATGTTGGGGATGTCGTGCATCAGACCGTTTTCTTCGGCGCGCTTGATGATCTCAAACGCCTCCTCGCGGCTTATCTGACGCGCACGGCCCGTGCGGATGTAGTGCTCGGCGCCCTTGCCCATCTGGATGCACATATCCTCGTCAAGGTGACCGCAGCCGTCGCCTATGCTCGTGCGCGAGGCGCGGCAGGAGCAGGGGGAGACGGAGAAAATATCGTACTTATTAAGATAGTAGGAAAGACGCTCATAGTCGTTTACGCCGGGGATGCCCTCAAGGGCGCTCTCGACGGGGATAACGCGCATAAGACCATAGCCGTCGGGGAGCACGGGACCGAGCGTATGCATACGCAGGCGGGTGTATTCCTCGAATGCGCGGCCGACCTCGGGGTGGGCTGCCATGAGCTCCTTGTTGTTGACCATCATCTCAAGGATGCCGGGCGCGAATATCTGCATGAAATAGATATCCTCCCCGCGCTTCTTGTCGAAGGTGCGGCGGAAAATTCCGTAGTAAACGAGGTTATCCAGCGCGGGCTTTATCTCGTCCACGGTCTTGCCGACCTTCTTGGCGAGATATTCTGCGGTGCGCTCCTTGCGCAGACCTGCGGCAATGGCGATGTCCGCCTCGTCGTCGGAAACGATGTTCGCCATGCAGTAGTATTCCGGTGCGTTCTCGTCTATCTTGACGATCGCGCCGGAAACTCCGCCGATGACCTTGGCGAGCTTGACGATCTTGGGTCTGAGATGTGCCATAGTTAGTTCTCCCCTTCACTTTCTTATATTTCGTATTT
>USPI01000176.1 GCA_900556535.1 uncultured Eubacteriales bacterium
AGTAGCCTCCGCAGGAGCAGAAACTTCCTTGGAAACCTTCTTGTCAGAGTCCAACGGCTTCATTGTCGGGAACAAAATAACGTCGCGGATGGAATTTGCGCCGGTCAGGAGCATTACGCAGCGGTCGATGCCGATACCGAGGCCGCCCGTGGGGGGCATACCATACTCAAGGGCGTTTATGAAGTCATCATCCATCATGCCTGCCTCGTCATCGCCCTTGGCGCGCATTTCGACCTGCTTGAGGAAGCGCTGCTTCTGGTCAATGGGGTCGTTGAGCTCGGAGAAGGCGTTGCCCATCTCGCTGTGGCAGATGAACAGCTCGAAGCGCTCGGTCAGGCGCGGATCCTTGGGAGAGCGCTTTGCAAGCGGGGACACATCGACGGGGTGCATGGTGATAAATGTCGGCTGAATAAGCTTTTCCTCGACGAGCTGGTCAAAGCTCTCATACAGGGCATGACCCCATGTGGGCTCGACCTTGTCCATATCGACGCCCGCAGCCTTTGCTGCCGCGACCGCTTCCTCGTCGCTGTCTATCGCCATGAAGTCAACACCGACATACTTCTTGACGGCCTCCGCCATGGTCAGGCGCTCCCAGCCGGGGGTGAGGTCAATGTCAAAGCCCTGCCAAGAGCACTTATAGGTGCCGAGGATGCTCTGAGCAGCGCCGGAGAGCAGGTCCTCGAACAGGTCCATCATGTCGTTAAAGTCGGCATAGGACTGGTACAGCTCGACGGTCGTGAACTCGGGGTTGTGCTTGGTGTCCATACCCTCGTTGCGGAAGATACGGCCTATTTCGTAGACGCGCTCGATGCCGCCGACAATAAGGCGCTTGAGGTTGAGCTCGGTCGCAATGCGAAGGAACATATCAATATCAAGCGTATTGTGATGGGTTATGAACGGACGCGCGGTCGCACCGCCGGAAATGGTGTTAAGTACGGGGGTCTCGACCTCCATGAAGCTGCGTCCGTCAAGGAAGGAGCGGACATAGCTTATGAATTTCGAGCGTATCTCAAAGTTGCGGCGGCTCTCGTCGCTCATGATGAGGTCAACATAGCGCTGGCGGTACTTGAGCTCGGTATTGGTCATGCCGTGGAACTTCTCGGGCAGAGGACGCAGGTTTTTGGACAGGAGCGTGATCTGCTGAGCGTGGACGGAAATCTCCTCGGTCTTGGTCTTGAACACAAAGCCGCTCACGCCGATGATATCGCCGATGTCGTACTTGCGGAAATCAGCAAACTCCTGCTCGGTCACATCGTCCTTGCGGACGTAAACCTGGATAAGTCCGCGGTCGTCCTTGATGTGGCAGAAAATTGCCTTGCCCATGCCTCGCTTGGACATGATGCGTCCCGCGACCTGAACGGTCTTGCCGTCAAGCTCGTCGTAGTTATCCTTGATCTCGGCCGAATATGCGCTTCTTACAAATCTCGTCTGGGTAAAGGGATCGCGGCCCTCGTCCTGAAGCGCCTTGAGCTTATCGCGTCTTATGCGCAGCAGCTCGCCGAGCTCCTGCTCAGGTGCGGCGGTCTCGTTTATCTTGTTCTCACTCATATATTATGTCCTCAATCGTTCTCAACGGAAATTATCTCATAGTTAATGCTGCCCACGGGTGCGTCAACGACGACCTTCTCGCCTGCAACATGGCCGTAAAGTCCGCGGCCGAAGGGAGAATCATCGGAGATGCGTCCCTCCATGGGGTTAGCCTCCTGCGAGCCGACGAGGGTGTATTCCTCCTCGAAGCCGTCCTCAAGGTCACGCACCTTGACTCTGCTGCCGAGGGTGATAGCGCCTTTGCGCATTCCGGTGTCGACTTTTTCTACTATCTCGGCATTCTCAACGAGATTCTTGAGCTCGGCAATTCTCGAATAGAGCTTGCCCTGCTCGGTCTTTGCCTCGTCATATTCGCTGTTCTCGCTAAGGTCGCCGAAGCTGCGCGCTTCCTTTATCTGCTCAGCAACCTCCTTCGCCTTATCGGTTTCGAGGTACAGAAGCTCCTTTTTGAGCGCGTCAAGGCGCTCCTGACTCATTTTAAATCTGCTTTCGGTAGCCATTGCTTTAGCTCTCCTTTGTTTCCTTCTTATTTATTAGCCTTTAATATCCTTTCAGCTTAACGCGCTTATTGCGGCGTTGAGCTGTATGCTTGCGTCTTTTTCGGTGTTTTTCGCTTCAATATCGGGCTTGATGCCGCCTGCCTCCGCCAGATCCACGCGCTTGGGCGTGAGGTACTTGTTGGTGGAGATGTGGACGGCGCCGCCGTTTGAAAGCTCGATCGTGACCTGACTGCGGGCCTTGCCGGTCGTGTGCTCGCCGACTATGGTCGCCCAGTCATATTCCTGAAGCGCGGCGGCGAAGAATTCCGCGGCACTGTAGCTGTTGGCATTGACGAGCACTGCCATTTTAGCGCTCAGGCAGACCTTGTCGGAGGTTTTGACCGTTTCGTTGCCCGCCTTATCGACGCTCACGAAAAGGTCTCCGTCCGGGAGCAGATAGTCAAGCAGCGAAACGAGCTCGCTCACGAGTCCGCCGGGGTTATCGCGCACGTCGAATATGAACGAGGTCGCACCCTCGGCCGTCAGCTTTTCGATGGCGCCTATCGTGCCCTCGCTGCAGCCGGCTTCAAAGTTTGCTATCTTAATATAGCCGATGTTGTTATCGAGCATCTTGGAGCTGATGGGGTTTTTGTAAATGACCTCGCAGGAGAGGGTCACCTTCGTTTCGTTGCCCTTTGCGTCGGCAACGACCATGGGGAAATTCTTGTTGATCTTCGAGCGGATAAGCTCCTGAAGCTCCGCGGTGTTCATGCCCTCGACGGTCTGACCGTCAACGGACACGATAAACTGGCCTACCGCAAGTCCGGCTGCCGCAGCGGGCGTGCCGTCCTCGATCGCCATTATCTGAAATTTCCCGTCGTCATACTTTATGCTGACGCCGATGCCCGCATATTCGTTGGAGGACGACAGCTTATACGCCGCGTACTCCTCGGGGCTCATGTAATAGCTCCATTTATCGTCGATGCTGCGCACCATTGCCGAAGCCGCCGAGTTATACAGCGTTTCGCGGCTGACATCGCCGATGTAGTTCTCGTCGATGATCTTCTCTATCTCAACGAGCGATTTTGCGTCGTCAAAATACTTCTGCGCGCCGAAGCCGCCGGTTACGATGACATAGGTCGCGGCCGCCGTTGCAATGATAAGCACGAGGCATACTATTATAAAATGCGTTAGTTTGATTTTTTTGCCGAAAACCGAATCTGACCGTTTTTTCATGGGCTATCCCCTTTCGTCAGCTATTATAACAGTTAAGCTTGACCGGCAGTCATACGACCGCCAGTCAAGCATATTGCGTGTAACAGTTATTGTTCTTCCGCGAGCTGCTGCGTATACGCCGTGCCCTCGGTCTCGGAGACTTCAAGTCCCTCCGCGCCGACGGGGATCACGGTGAGCACGAGGCTGAGCACCATGGTGAGCACC
>USPI01000177.1 GCA_900556535.1 uncultured Eubacteriales bacterium
CATAATATTTCTCCGTAAATCTATATTATATTAACTGATTATATCATTGCAAAATCGGCTCGTCAAATCATAACTTGCAAAAATCTGTGTAATAATGTATTATAAGTATCAGGGAGTATTTTTTAGAACATAGGGAAGGATTGGTTGTCATGCTTTTCACCTCCAAGGTAAGCGCGGCCTACGGAGCACTGACACATTCGCAGAAAATAGTCGCAAATTACGTTGGCGAAAACTACGAGGACATCGCATTTTCGACGCTTGAGGAGCTGGCGGAAAAGATCGGCGTGAGCACAACGACGGTCATTCGCTTTGCCCGAGCGCTGGATTATTCCGGATTTTCGGAAATGCAGGACAGTATCAAAAAGGAGATACAGACCAAGGGCTCCCTGCCGGACAGGCTCGAGCGTGCGGCGGTATCCTCCGGAAACGATCTGCTGGAGGAAGCATTTTCGACGGACATAAAAAATATTCAGCTCACTCTTGCAGGACTTCAGGCGGGTGAGCTTGAAAGAGCCATCGAGATGATAAGCGATGCGCGCAATATCTACGTTCTCGGTATGCGCAGCAGCTTTTCGCTGGCGCACTATATGGTGTCGCGTCTGGGCGAGATCAAGCGCAACGTGCATTTTATCCAGACGACGGGCCTCATCTATCCCGAGGAGATAGTTTCCGCGGAGCCCGGCGACGTGTGCATTGCGTATATTTTCCCGCGCTACTCGCGCATAGGCATCAACATTCTCGCGTGGATGCGCAGCCGCGGAATAAAGGTCGTGCTGTTCACGTCGAATAACGATCTGCCCGTCAAGGCATACGGCGACGTGTGCTTTAACTGCTCGATCAAAAGCGTTTCCTGCAAAAACTCGCTGACGGCGCCGATGTGCCTGACAAATTACCTCGTTGCGGAGCTCGCTTTGCGAAACTACGAGGAAGCGCACGAGGTGCTCTCGCGCACGGAGGAAATACTCAGTACAGGCTTCTATCTCGGAATATAAAACCGCATATTAAAACAGTAAAAAGGTGGTCGATGACCACCTTTTTTGCGCACATAAAGCGGAGGCTCGCGCCTCCGCTTTATGTTGCGGTAAATAATTTAGAAGGAGAGTGTTACTCGCACTGTGCAGGATTTTCCCAGAGCAGGAGCTTGGTGCCGATGCCCTTGTCGAGAGCGGTCTGATACAGGTCGTAGCCGAGACCGAGGTCGAATACGCTCATGCCGCAGGCGATGAAGCAGATGATATCGTCATCGCTTGTACGACCCTGCTGCTGTCCCATGATGATCTTGCCGATGGCCAGAGAATCATCGAGCTGCTCCTTGAGACCGAGGTCTATGAGGTGGTAGATGGGGCCGCCGATGACACCGGCGTAGTACTCTTCCTTATTGCCGGTGGCAATTGCGTCCTCAACGTATGCATGGTGCAGACCGATGTGGTCGTAAACGACCTTCATCTTGGTCCACAGGCCGCCGTTCTTGTCGTACTCGCCGCCCTCTTCCTGGTCGAAGTGCACGGGGCCGGATGCGAGAATGGTGCAGCCGGGCTTTACCCATTCGCCCTTGATGTTCAGGAATGCGGTGCGGGATGCGGCAACGGAGATGACGTCTGCCTGACGAACTGCCGTTTCGAGATCGGACTCGACGACTGCCTCAACGCCGTATGCCTCGCGGACGTGAGCTGCCAGCTTTTCGGCGGGAGCGGGGGAGTGGTTGTTGCAGATGACCTTTTTGACGTTGGGGAGCTGGGTGATGATGTTGTCAAGGCAGGAGGTGCCGATTGCGCCGCAGCCGATGCACAGCAGGACCTCTGCGTCCTTGCGGGCGAGGTAGCGTGCGGCAACACCGGGGACTGCGCCAGTGCGGGCTGCGCTGAGGAGGTTTGCGCTCATGTATGCAATGGGTTCGCCGGTGTCCTTATTGTTGAGGGTGACCATCAGGACGCTGCGGGGCAGACCCTTTTTCTTGTTTGCGGCGTTAGAGCCGTACCACTTCTGACCGCAAATGTCAAATCTGCCGCCGAGGTAAGCGGGCATTGCGACGAAGCGGCGGTCGGGGCCGGCGACGGGCATGTTGGGGAATTCGCTCTCCTTGGGGAATACTATATACATACCGTGGTTGTTGTGGTTGTTGCCGCCCATGAGGTAATCGCCCTTTGCGAGAAGGGTGAAAACTTCCTCGGCGTTGTCGATGCACTTTCTTGCATCAAGGACTCCGGCAGCGATGGTGTCGGGCTCGGACAGGTACAGAAATTCGGTTTTATGAGCCATGATGGTTCTCCTTTCGGTCGATCGGGACTGTCCCGTAATTTTTCGTTTCGGGCGATACCGCAATATATCGCCTCGCGATATATCAAAATTACAATGTAAGTGATAAATAGTCAATGCTTTGAGCGAAGAAATCATACTATATTCGCAAAAGATGAGAATATACTTTCTTTTTCTATGAAAATTACAAATAACCATTGACCAAAGCGTGGTTTGTGTGTTAATATTTCTGTACCAAACAATAGAGAAAAAATTAAATCTTCCTTATAAATGGGGTGTGATCTGAATGAGCGAGCAGGTATCAAAGCTCAGAGTGCTTAATCAGTGTATAAGTCCGGCTTCCAAGACCGTTGGGCATCACCGCCATCGTGAACCGGAGCTTCTGTTGGTTACAAGCGGCGAGCTTCGCGCGCTGCTGAGTAACCGCGAGATCGTTCTGCGCGAGGGCGAGGGGCTGTTCATAAACAGCGGCGCACCGCACGGAATCGTTGCAAATTCTAAGGAGGGCGCAAATTTCATCTGCGTGAGCTTCAGCACCGACTGCATAGCCGGGCCGGACGATGCGCGGATGACGGCGCGCTATATTGATCCCATAATCAAGGCGCGCAGCTGCGATTACGTCCCCCTGCGCGGCAGCGGCTGGGCAAACGACATCTGCGATATGCTGCGCAGTATGCAGGCGGCATATTCGGCGAAGATGCCCGGCTACGAGCTGCGCCTTAAAATCATGGTGTCGGAGATCTGGCTCACGCTTTATGAAAACTGCGTGCCCGATCTGGATGACAAGCGCAGCGTTTCCCATACGGAGAAAATGAGAATCGACATATTGCGCAGATTTATTCAGGAAAACTACGCCGAGAAGATCACCCTTGAGGACATTGCCGCCGCAGCGCATATAAGCCGCGGTGAGTGCTGCCGCATATTCAAGCGCCTGTATAACACGACACCGTTTCAGTACCTCGTGCACTACCGTTTGACCCGCAGCGTGTACTATCTGTCCGAGACCGATAAGAGCATATCCCAAATTGCGCAAAGCGTCGGCTTTTGCAGCAGCAGCTATTACACCAAGTGCTTCCGCTCAGAGTATAACTGCACTCCGCTCAAATTCCGCCAGGCGCAGCACCGCCTTGTCGAGATATAAAGCCGTAAACCTCATAACACCTTTAAAAAGCAGCTCCGCGGTTTAAAAGCCGTGGGGCTGCTTGAGTTT
>USPI01000178.1 GCA_900556535.1 uncultured Eubacteriales bacterium
GCGCGAGCGCGAGTGCAGGCGCTACACGCTCGACCGCAGCACAAAAACCGTTGAAACCACGCTCGGCAGCGTGAGCGTTAAGATCTCGCAGGGCTACGGCGTGAGGCACGAAAAGCCCGAATATGACGAGCTTGCACAAATTGCGCGCAAAACAGGGCTCAGTATGAGCGAAATACGCGAAATAGTGAATAAATTCAAATGAATACGGCAAAACGCAGGGGCATATCACACGATACGCTCCTGCGTTTTTTATTAATATCACTCTGTTCTCAGAGCCACAACGGGGTCTTTGTTTGCCGCGACGCGCGAGGGGATGAGCCCCGCGACCACAGTCAGCAGCATGCTTATCGCTACAAGCGCGAGCGCAGCCAGCGGCGGCAGCACTGCATTTATCGAGTAGATGCCTGTGAGATGGTGAACGACGGCATTTATCGGGATACACAGCAGCATGGTAGCCAGTATGCCGATGAGTCCGGCTCCGAAGCCGACTATGACAGTCTCGGCATTGAAAACGCTCGAAATATCCTTCTTCGAGGCGCCGATAGCACGCAGGATGCCTATCTCCTTGGTGCGCTCAAGAACGCTTATATAGGTTATGATGCCTATCATGATGCTCGAAACGACAAGGCTTATTGCAACAAAGGCGATGAGCACATAGCTTATGACGTCGATTATCGTCGTGACAGAACTCATGATGAGTGCGACATAGTCCGTGTAGCTTATCTGATCCTCGGCATCAACGCTGTTATTATACTCCTCAATAACATCCGCGACGGCGTCCTTTGCCGCGAAGGTCGCAACATAAATATTAACACCCGAGGGGGAATCGAGGTCCACATAGCCGAGGGCGCGGAGATTTTGCTCATAGGTCGAGGACGAGAAGGTCTCGGGCATGAGCTCGTCGTAAATGAGCTTGTAGCCCTCGTCGGTGAAGTAGCACTCGTCAAACGCCGCGGCAAGGCTCGCCGTCGAAAGGCTCGAGAGCTGCTTTTCCACCTGCTCGGCATAGGCTTTTTTTATCTGCTCGCTCATGAGCTCACGCATATAGCTCATAAGCGCATCGTCGTCCATCGCCGCGAGCATATCCGCATACTCCGGATAGTTTTCAAGCACCTGCTTTTCGATGTCGGCGCGGGTCACGCCGTCAAGCTGCTTGTCGATCATACTGTTTATATACGCTTCGGGCGCATTGGACATATAACCGACGTACAGCTCCGCCTTTTTCGCATTGTCTATCGTCGCGCTGTATTCCTCAACAGCCGCCTTTATCTCCTCGCTCGTGAGCGCCTTGTCGGTCTGCTTGAACGGAAGTCCCGTGAAAATGTCGTGCTGCGGGTCGGCAAGCTGCTTTTTGACAAGCTCCTTTTCGGCGGTCTGCTCAACGACGTATTTCGTGAGCGCGTTTGTGTAGCCGATGGCGCCGGTCATCATTCCGGACACGGCATCGGCACGCTGGCGCACTATGCCGACTATCTTGAGCTCGATACCGTTTGCGTAGAGCGTCTTGAGTCCGAGCGCGTCGGCGCTTATGTCCTTATATTTGCCCGTTTCGGGGTCAAGCTGCCAGCAGTCCGCCGGGAGGATGAGGCTGAAGGTCTTTTTGCAGACATCGGCATAGCTCCAGCTTTCGAGCTTTGAGGTGTCCACCTCTTCCCCGCTCATGTAGCTTGCCATGGCCGAGAGCATATCGCTTGAGGATTTGAGACCCAGAGCATACAGCACCATGTCGGAGACCTCGTTATTCTCGTCAACGGTCAAGACGACCTCATCGTAATTCTGCGGCCACGTGCCGTAGAGCACGTCATACTGCTGCTCGAGCATGGGGCTGATGAGGCTGTCCTCGCCCGGCAGCATCTCCTGCCATACTACGAATTGGCTCTGAGTGCCGCCTGTGCCGGAGGCCGAGAGCATACCGTTCATGGACTTGCTCACCGAAGCCTCGGCCTCGTCGCCGATAACGCCCGCGCGCATTTTGCTCATGAGCGTCATCACGTCGGATTTGACGATTTTGCCGTCCGTGTCCTTGGTGAACAGATTCATGGGCAGGTTATAAGTGTACTGCACGTTTGAGGCGTTGCGGCTGAGCTCGGAGTCTTTTGACATCTGCTCGTCAAGAAACACCTTGAGCGCCTTGAGGTTATTGCTCTGCACCTCGGCGTTAGTCATGGTGTTCATCATTTCGTACATGATGGTGTTGCCGTAGACAGCGTCCTTATCGTGCTTATTCTCCGCATTTTCGGCGTTGATGCCCATGAGGCTCGTCATAAGCTCCGTCATGTCCACCGTTTCCGCCTGAATGGATATCGGGTATGACGAGAGCGTGTCCTCCTGCACCTTTTCGATGTAGTTATTAACGCCCGTTGATATCGACAGTATGAGCGCTATGCCGATTATGCCGATGCTACCGGCAAACGAGGTCAGGATCGTGCGCCCCTTTTTGGTCATGAGATTATTGAGCGAGAGCGAAAGCGCCGTGAGATAGCTCATGGCGGTCTTTTTCCCGACCGGCTCGGAGACCTCGTCCTCCTGCGCGGAATACGGCATCGTGTCGCCCGTTATGAGCCCGTCCTTGAGCCTTATTATGCGCGAGGCGTAGCTGTCAGCAAGCTCGGGATTGTGCGTGACCATGATGATGAGCTTGTCCTTGGAGATCTTCTTTAATATCTCCATTATCTGCACGCTCGTTTCCGAGTCGAGCGCGCCCGTGGGCTCGTCGGCAAGGAGAATGTCGGGGTCGTTCACGAGCGCGCGGGCAATGGCGACGCGCTGCATCTGCCCGCCTGACATTTGGTTTGGCTTTTTCGTGAGCTGATCGCCGAGTCCCACCTGCTCAAGCGCCTTTATCGCTCTCTCGCGGCGCTCGGCTTTGTTGACGCCCGAGAGCGTGAGCGCAAGCTCGACGTTTGCGAGCACGGTTTGGTGCGGAATGAGGTTATACGACTGGAAAATGAAGCCTATCGAGTGGTTTCTGTACGTATCCCAGTCGCGGTCGGTGAATTCCTTGGTCGAGCGGCCGTTAATGATAAGGTCGCCGTCGGTGTACTGGTCAAGACCGCCTATGATGTTGAGCATAGTCGTCTTGCCGCATCCGGAGTGGCCGAGGATAGCAACGAATTCGCTTTTGCGAAACTCAAGGTCGATGCCCTTAAGAGCGTGCACAGTTTCGTCGCCTACGGCATAGTCCTTCGTGATGCCTTTAAGTTTGAGCATTGGCGCTTCTCCCATAAAATCAAGTGAATAAAAACATTTTATAATGTAGCATTATCAGCTTTTTTTGCCGTAAAGTCAATAGGTGTAACAGAAAGTTCAGAAACGCGGCCGACTTAGCGCGGTGTTGACAATTGTGCGCTCATGGGTTAAAATAGCCCTGTTATGCCCTGTTAGCTCAGATGGATAGAGCGACCGCCTCCTAAGCGGTAGGTCGGAGGTTCGAATCCTCTACAGGGTGCC
>USPI01000179.1 GCA_900556535.1 uncultured Eubacteriales bacterium
CCCCGATATCCATATGATATCGGGGGATAGGATGATTTATGAGAATTTCACGAAGCCCGTGAGCGTTCCGAGGGGATAGCCGAGCGTCCACTCGTTATCGCCGCACCTTGGGCAGACCGTTCTTCTCTCGTGCAGCTCGTCGATATAAGCCTCGGCGCGCTGGATGTACATATTCGTTTTTACGACGTACTTGCACTTCGGGCAGTAGACAAGGTAGTTTGCGAAGCTGTCGTAAACGTCGTTTTCGCGGTCGATCTTTTCCTGCGGCGTCAGCGCGCGGGGAGTGATATTCTTGTTCTTCTGCATGAGACGCGCCTCCGATCAGATAAGATGCTCACGCTTGACGCTGTCATAATGCTTGTCGAGGAAGGGCAGCACCACCGAGCGCATCAGCTTCATGTCAAGATTGAAATAGTACACCGCGAACAGCCCGCCGAGGACTGCCGAAAATATGCCGAATATCTTAAAGAAAGTTTTCATATTGCATCTCCGTTCCTGTGTTGTGCGGCTTACCAGCCGAGAGTGTCGTCAAAGTCTACAAGCGTGGGATCGACAGGATCCTCATGCAGCACGTTCGTCATATACTGGTTGACGGCCTTGCGCGCCTCGTTCGTGGGAACTATGCGGCAGTCCATGAGGGAGTGGGGCATCCAGATGATCTTGAAGCGGTCGCGGTGCTTGTGGAACTCCTCCTCGAGCAGACCCTGTGCGCCCGCCATGCCCTTACAGCCGATATCGTCATACATTATAATAGTATCGCAATTGAACTTTTCCGCAGTCTCCCACATCTGCATAATGTGGCGGTTGCCGCCGACGGTGTGGGTACGCATGGGCGTTCTCGCGTGCCAGTCGGCAATGTCGCTCATCATGGTCTCGCGGTCGGTGGTATCGACGATGTTGTGGCCGGTCAGAGAGTCCATGTTGATGACGGTCATGATGCCCCAGCAGTTATACAGCCACTGGACACCGTGGGCGTAATAGGTCGAGCCGCACGACCATGCAAGCGCACGGTGGCGTGCAAGCGGGAACGGATGGATGTTCTTACGCGCGCACTTTTCAAAGACCTTGTTTATCTTCTTGTTTGCCTTGAGGAAGTATTTCGTGCCGCCCTGCTGATAGAAGTAAATGCGGAACAGACCCTGAACGACGGAGTTGAGTGCGCCGTTATCGCTCTTGGCGTAGATATCCCAGCGGTTGAGAGAGCCGCGGTTAAACTCGTTGGTGTCCTCGATGTGCTTAATAAAGGCATCCCAGTCAAACGGCACGCCGAGCTGCTCCTCGAGGAATTTGATCGCGGAATACACCTCGTGAACGCCGAGCTCCTTGGTGGTGGGGTCGTCGTACATAAGGGGCGTCGTGAACGGGTGCACCGCCTTGGTGCCGTCGCCGGAAAGGGCGCGCCACATCGCGGTGTTGTCCATCATGTTCGCATCGCAGGGGTTATTCGTCGTCAGCCAGCAGTTGCCGATATCGGGGTACTCGCCGTCAACCGCAACGCCGACCTCGACCAGAGGCAGGGTGCACATATCGCCGGGTATACCGCAGGCGACGGCCTGGTCAACGTAGTAGCTGCCGAGCTGCTTGCGCATGAGCGGCAGCATGAACGCCGCGTGCTGCTGCATATTTATGGCGAAATATCCGGGGAAGCCGAAGATTATGTGCTTGGGCAGAGTGTAGTCAAACGCGATGGTTATATCCGACCACTTCGTTTCACCGAGATGGCGGTCTGCGCGCAGGCTCTTCCACAGCGTGTCGGTCGAGTCGGAGATCATGCAGTCGAGAGCGTAGAGATCTGCTCTGAGCGCCTCGCCGCGGTCGCCCTCTATCCACTTATCGACCATCATCGGCGCCGCGAGATACGCCGACAGCCAGCGGTATTT
This sequence comes from uncultured Eubacteriales bacterium, assembly GCA_900556535.1. Lineage (GTDB taxonomy): Bacteria > Bacillota > Clostridia > Oscillospirales > Oscillospiraceae > F23-B02. The sequence continues at coordinate 1,881 of USPI01000179.1, forward strand.
CCAGAACGCCTTTGCGATGCGAATGGGATCGTGCATGACGAATATCGCCATCTTGCCCCATGTGCACAGCCACTTATAAAATGCAAATGCCGTGTCCTTCACGCCGCGCCACTCACGGCGGGCATAGAAGTTCGTGCCCTCTATATATCTTTGTCCTATGTAATGGCAGGGCTCGTCACCCTTGAGGAAGTGTTCAAGCGTGCCGTACTGCTCTTTAATGCTGACTTTTCTTTTCCACATAGCTTTCCCCTCCTTTATTTACCCTGGATCCTTTTGATCTCAAGCGATTCCACGAACGCCTGGAATCTTGTGCGGAGCTGACCCGTCGCGGCGTTTGCGTAGTCGCGCTCGATCTGGCAGGTGGGTATCGCAGACGGTACGTTAAGACCCTCGGCAAGCCACTTCGCCGCAATCGCTCTCTCATAGCCCCAGTATTCGCAGAACTTCATGTTCTGGAGGATGATGCCTTCCGCCTTATACTCCTTGGCGATGTCGTAAAGGTAGTTTTTGCGGGCGATTATATTGTCCGAGCCCATTGCGCGCGGGCACTCGTTTATCGTCATATAGTGCTCTGCAAGAGCGTCCAGGGGGTGCTGCCCCTCCTTGACGACTATCTCCTCCCTGCCGGGCAGCGAGCCGAAGCAGTAGCGGTCGGCGACAACGCGCGCGCCACACATCTCGACGAGCTTCGTGAACTCCGGATCGTCTATCTCGGAGCCGGCGAGCATGACCTTTGCTCTGTACTGCGGCTTCTCGTCCGGCTCGCGCGTCTTGAGCTCCTCAAGAGTTTCGCGCAGCTTGTCAACGATGAGGTATTTCGGGCAAACCTCAGTCACGAGCTGGATAATGTGGAACTCATAGCCCGTTATCGTCGGCTCATCGAGCTTGCGGAAATTGCCGATCTCGGTTATCAGGCGGCAAATCTCATTGTGGCGCTCGATGGAGTCGAGAAGCTTTTCCTCGGAGTAATCAACCCCATAGGTCTCCTGCATGGGCGCTATGATCTTCTTCTCGATCTGGCGGCGGAAATAGCCCGCGTACCAATCGCCCTTTTTGATGGGCATATCTATGCACGCGGTAAAGAATTTTTCGTTCGGAATGAGCCCGCAGTAATCAAAATACTGCTCCATGCGGTTCATGGTGGTGCAGCATTCCTGGCCGATAAGGGCGGAGATGAAATTATATCCGCCTTCAAAGGCACGCTCGAGGATACTCTTCGAGTACGGGCAGGAGCGGTTTGTCATGTAGTATGTGGCAAGGTCGGGATTGACGCAGCCGGGCGCTCTCAGACGCACGCCGAAGCAGCCCTCGATATCGAGAAGCGGCTCGGGTATGTATGAGCAGTTGTACGCAAGGGCGAGCTTGCCGTCGGAGCACGCCTGCTTGACAAGCGCGTTGTTGGCCTCCTGCAGGAGGCTCTCAAAGTAGATCAGATGCTTCAGGTCTCTCATTATTTTCCCCCGTTTCATTTTTTGTGACTTTTGTCACTGTCATCCTGTTACTATATTATCACTCACTTCATTTAACTTCAATTTATTTATACTTTTTCGCCGTTTCGTATATTATC
>USPI01000180.1 GCA_900556535.1 uncultured Eubacteriales bacterium
CAGTATAGGTTTTTCGACAATCTGAAAAACACCGCTCTTGTGAGCGGTGTTTTTTTATGCAGCGAGCACCTTTCCGAGCACGCGCAGGGGCAGGGCGGGGGATATCTTAATGTCGGGATAAGCTGGATTTAACGAGTGCAGCACGAGATAATCCCCGGAGGCGGCAAGCTGCTTTAAATATGCGCAGCCGTCGTAGAGGAAAATGCCGATCTCGCCCGTCTTGAGGTCGCGCTGCTGCTTGACCCAAACGGTCTGCCCGTCGTGGAATTTCGGCTCCATGCTGTCTCCCGCGACACGCACGCCGAAGTTTGCACCCTCCGGCACCTCGGGACCGACCTCGGTCATCTCATAGTCCTCGCCGTCGAGAAACTGTCCCGTGCCGGCGGATACCGCGAGGGAGTACAGCGGCAGAGTGCGAAGCACGACAGGCTCCGGCTGCACACGGAAGCGTCCGCTCTCGCGCAGTAGCTCGATGTAATCAAGCGCTTTTCGCCTGCCTACGGCGTTGAGCCCCGCGAGCACACCCTCGCCGCTGCCCTCGCAGAACACCCCGCCTATATCGTCGATGCTCAGCGCCGAGCACAGCGACAGAAACTGCTTCGCATTCGGCAGCGTGCTTCCGGTTTCCCACTTGGAGATCGCCTGATTTGTTATGTCTATACCGTCGCCGCGCAGCCTCGCGGCAAGCTCTGACTGCGAAATGCCGAGCTCACGGCGCCTTGAATTCAAAATATCACCTATGCTTTTCTTCATCACGCACCTCCTTTTTTACTGATGCTATTATATAGCACCAAGATATAAATTGCAAGCAAAATATCCGAAAAAGATAAAAATCCCTGTTTACATATCCGAACAAGCGATGTATAATGACCTCACTATCTTAAACGGAGATAAAGCAAATGGACAGGGCAATACTGCATTCGGATATAAATTCATGCTATGCAAGCGTCGAGCGGCTGTACGAGCCGCGCTTGGGGGAGCGGCCGTTTGCCGTGTGCGGCTCGGTGGAGGATCGGCACGGCATAGTGCTTGCCAAGGACGAAAAGGCGAAGGCGGCGGGGGTGAAAACGGGCATGGCGATCTGGCAGGCCAAGCGGCTGTGCCCGGAGCTTGAGACGGTGAGCCCGCATTTTGAGCGCTATGCGAAGTATTCCGCGATGGTGCGCGAAATTTACGCCGAGTACACAGATATGTGCGAGCCGTTCGGCATAGACGAAAATTGGCTGGACATAACGAACTGCCTTGCCTGTCCCGACCCCGCCGCGACCGCGCAGGAGATACGCCGCCGCGTAAAGCGGGAGACGGGGCTCACGGTGAGCGTGGGAGTGTCGTGGAACAAGGTTTTTGCAAAGCTCGGCTCGGATTACAAAAAGCCCGACGCCGTGACCGTTATAGACAGAGAGTGCTACCGCCGGACCGTGTGGCGGCTTCCCGCGTCCGAGCTTCTCATGGTCGGGCGCAGCACGGGGCGCGAGCTTTCGCGCATGGGCATACGCACCATCGGAGAGCTTGCCTGCACGGACCCCGAGCTTCTTGCGAAACACTTCGGCAAAAGCGGGATAATGCTTTGGCGCTACGCAAACGGCATGGACGATTCGCGGGTGCGCAGGGCGGGAGAGGAGGAGCCGCCGAAATCCATTGGCAACAGCGTGACGCTGCCGTATGACATTGAAAACGCTGCCGAGGCGAGGCGGACGCTCATCATGCTTGCCGAGAGCATAGGTCAGCGCCTGCGCACTCAAAAGCTCATGTGCCGCACGATAGAAATAGCCCTCCGATCCGAGCAGCTAAGCTGGCAGAGTCACCGTATGCGCCTGAGATACGCGACCGACGTGACCTCGGAGCTTTACGAATACGGCTTTGAGCTGATGCGGCAATGCCATGATTTTTCCTCGCCCCTGCACAGCCTCGGTCTGCGCACACTTGAGCTCGTGCACGCCGGCGATGTGGAGCAGATAGATATGTTCATAGATTATGTAAACCTCAATAAGCAGCGCGGCATCGACAGCGCCATGGATAGGCTCCGTGGGAAATACGGAGCGGATATTATCCGCCGCGCCTGTCTCCTCGGCGACACGACGGCATCGGAGCTTGCGTTCTGCTCGCTGCCGGGGCGATAAAAAAACACCGTTTGAAAACGGTGTTTTTTTAATGCTTATTTCTTTTTGCCGTCGCAGACGGAGGAGATTATATATCTCGGGCGCCCCTGACACTCGACGTATATTTTCGAGATATACAGGCCGATGATGCCGAGGCTCATCATGATGATGCTGAAGCCGAAGAGCAAAAGTATGATAACCGTCGTGAAGCCGCTCAGAGCGTAGCCCACGATCTTCTGATACAGCGCGGTAACGCCCAAAACGACGGAGACGACGAACATGACGTAGCCGAGTATCGTCACTATCTGCATCGGGAAGCCGGAAAATGAAGTGATGTTCGTGACGGCGTATTTAAACAGCGCCCTCGTGCTCCATTTTGACTGCCCCGCAACGCGCTCGCGCACGGAATACGAAACGGTAGTTTTCTTGAAGCCCACCCAGAACGAAAGCGCGCGGAAGAACACGTTGCGCTCCTTCATCTGGTTGAGCGTATCCACGACCTTGCGGTCAAGGAGCTTGAAGTCGGACGAGTCTGCCATATCGAAGCCCGTCATCCTGCTTATGATGCCGTAGAAGGCGTTTGCGAAAAGACCGTGCATCGCACTTTCCTTGCCGCGATCGTCCTTGACGCCCTCGACGACCTCGTAGCCCTGCTCCCAAAGCCTGTACATCTCGATGATCTTCTCCGGCGGGTGCTGCAGATCGCAGTCAATGATGACGCAGCAGTCGCCCGCGGCCTTTTCAAGCCCCGCGAACATGGCTGCCTCCTTGCCGAAATTGCGGCTGAAGTTTAGCCCGACGACGTTCGGATTTTTTTCTGCCGCCTTGCAGATGCAGTCCCAGGTCTTATCCCTCGAGCCATCGTTTACGAACATAAGCTCATACGGGATGTTCTCCTGCTCCATCAGCTTGGAGATCGTCTGCTCCGTGATGGGGATCATCTGTTCTTCGTTATATGAGGGGACAATGATTGAAAGCATATTCTACCTCCGCGAAATATCAGCCCAAGAGCTTGACGGCTGCATTGCCGCCCGTCTCCGTGATCGAGCTCCCGCTCGGGCATCCCGGCATAGGCAAGCCCCGCGGCAGTATACCCTAAGCGCGTGCGTCGTGAGCCTGTCTCGTCAACGGACATGAACATTTCAATTATATCAACTGCCTATTTGAAGTCAAGCGTTTTGTCAAATTCATGCTGCTATTGAAAGATGAAAAACAAAATGATATATTTCTTATATTGAGCAATAAAGATTATTGTAGAATACGATATGACACAGATGC
>USPI01000181.1 GCA_900556535.1 uncultured Eubacteriales bacterium
CGCGATTTTGGCGGCGGCGCTGCTTTTCACATTCATCGCAGTGCCCGCGGCAAGGGCGGATGCGGCTTCCTCCGGAGTCGCGCAGGCAGTTACAAGGACGCACGAGACGGTTTCGGCAAGGCTCGGCGACGATATGTCGGCAATGTGCGAAAAGCTCGGCGAGATAAAGGACGCGCTCATGCAAAAGCACGAGCAGGGCAAGGAGCAGCACGAGCAGCTTCAGAGCTACGGCAAAGACGTCGCGCAGGACGTGACGGCGGCGACGGATGAATTTGTTGCGATGCTCGAGGGCATAGGCGACAGCTTCGACAACGGAGACCTTGAGGGCATGAAGAACACGCCCAAGACCTTCATTGACGGTCTCGGCACCTATCTCGGCGCAATTAAAGACGCGGTAAAGCCCTGATATGACCAAAGGAAAAGCACCCCCGAGGGGGTGCTTTTTTGATGCATTTGATGCATATAAATATAAAAACCGCACCCGACAGGGTGCGGTTTATATCTTCATCTTCTCTATCAGGTGAAGCTGGAGATCATGCTGATGGGCCAAGACAGAACATCGCCCGCGAGGCGGAGCTTGCTCTGCACGAACAGGCGGGTATCCTCATCGGTGACCTTGTCCTTGACCTTCTCGATAACGTCCTTGGGCTTGATCTCAAGGAGCTTACCCGCAACGCCGAGAACCTTGCCCGCGTCGAGGTACTTGACAGTCTCAACGAGGTTGTCCTTCGCAGCCTCGAAGTCAAAGTTGGCTATTGCCTTGATGCACATTTTGTTTTCCTCCCATTTTATTCTTTGTTGTTCAGATGCAGTAACTATACCACATAAAGCTACATTTTGTAAACACTATTCTTCCTTATAGAGCGTAAATCATTTTACCACAGCACGGTCAATATGTCAAAAAGAAAAAAGGCAATCGACTTTTTTATGGCAAAAATGAACGAATGAGCGCCCTTTTGCCGCCTTCCTCGCGGTTGGCGGCGCTCAGAAGTGCGCGCACCTGAGCTTCGCTGACGGCTCCGGTGAAGCGGGCAAGCCCGCGATAGGGCAGGTTCATGGCAAAAACGGTGTTGTTTGCGCCCTCGCGGTTTCCGGTCACGCGGAAAAATCCGTAGACAAGGCGCAGCAGGCGGTAAAGAAGCCTGCCGATGCCGGGGCGGTATTTTCCCTGCACGAGCGCGGAGTTAAATTCCAGGGGCGCGTTCCTGTCCCACAAATGCGGCGGCAGCTCACGCCCCAGAAGCGCGGAGAACGCGGCGTCGGAAACGCACTGAACGTCGGCGCTGCGGTAGGGCGCGAAAATCTCATCTGCATAGGGGTCGGGAGCCGCGTCGCCCTGCTTTTCGATGCTGCCGGCAAGGCGGATATCGCGCGAGGACGCGCCGACGAGCACGCCGTATTCCCCGCCCGCGCAGACCCAGCGGTCGAGGCTCACGTTCCAATAGCAAAACGCGCGCTCGGGCAGAGCGACGCTCACGCGCTTCTCCTGACCCGGAGAAAGCTCAACGCGCACAAAGCCGCGCAGCTCCTTTTCGGGGCAGAAAACGCCCGTTTTCGGTGCGCTGACATAGACCTGCGCGACCTCGGCAGCCGAAACGCCGCCGATATTTTTTATGTTAAAGCTCACCTCGCCGCCGCGAATTTCAAGCTCCGAATACTCAAACTCCGAGTAGCTCAGACCGAAGCCGAAGGGGTATTTGACGGGTCTTTTCGCGCTGTCATAATACCGATAGCCGACGAAGATGCTCTCGCGGTATTCGCTCGTGCTCTCGGGTCCGGGGTAATAGCCGCGGCAGGGCGTGTCGCTTAGGCGGTGCGGCATCGTTTCGGCGAGCTTGCCCGATGGAGAAACGCGCCCGCTCACGAGCCTTGCTATCGCCGCCGCGCCTGCCTGACCGCCGAGATAGCCGTGCAAAAGTGCCTTTGCGTCCGCGTCCCAGTCCGTTTCGACGGGGCTGCCGCAGGATAAAATGACGGCGATATTTTCGTTCGCTTTCCTGACGCTGCGCAGAAGCTCAAGCTGATTTTCCGGCAGGCGCATATGCTGCCTGTCCACGCCCTCGGCCTCGCTGCCCTCGTCAAGACCCAGCCAGAGCAGCACGACGTCGGCTTTCCTTGCAAGCGCAGCGGCACGCGAGGCAAGCCGTGCGCTCCTGCCTCCGCCGCGCTTAAAGCCGCGCTCATAGCCGATGACATTAATGCCCTCCGCCCTGAGCTCGTCAAGACCGCTCGGCAGCCTTGTCGGCTCAATGTGCGAGCTGCCCGCGCCCTGATACCGCGGCACGGCGGCAAAATCTCCGATGACCGCGACCCGCGCGCCCTTTTTGAGCGGCAGCAGCCCTCCCTCGTTTTTAAGCAGCACGGCGCTTTCCGCGGCAAGACGCGCGGCAAGCTCGTGATGCTCGTCAAAGCTGACCTCCGAGGCGTTTTCAAAGGCGCTCTCGCCGTCAAAAACGAGCCGCAAAACGCTGTCAACGCGCTCGTTTAAAAGCTCCTCGTCAAGCTCTCCCGCTCTCACGGCGCGCACTATCTGCCTGTCGGTCTCGCCGCCCGTGCCGGGCATTTCCAGTGCGTTTCCCGCAATAAGCCCGCGCACACGGTCGTTATCGCCGCCCCAGTCGGTGACGATGAGCCCGTCATAGCCCCAATCGCGCACGAGCACGTCGCGCAGCAGATGGGTGTTCTCGTTGGTGTATTGACCGTTGAGCTTATTATACGAAGTCATGAGGCACTTGACCCCGCCCTCCTTCACGGCGATCTCAAACGCCGGCAGGTATATTTCCCGCAGTGCGCGCTCGTCAACGACGGAGTCGCTCGTCATGCGCAGGGTCTCCTGCGAGTTTGCCGCGAAGTGCTTGACGCAGGCGGCGACGCCCTGCGACTGTATGCCGCGGATGAGTGCGGCGGCGCATTTTCCCGCAAGCAGGGGATCCTCGGAGTAATACTCAAAGTTACGCCCGCAAAGGGGACTGCGCTTTATGTTGACGCCCGGTCCGAGCACGACCGACACTCTCTGTGCGCGAGCCTCCGCGCCGAGCCTGCGCCCCATCTGCTCTATGAGCTCCTCGTCCCAGCTGTTGGCTGCGCACGAGGCCGTCGGAAAGCAGGTCGCAGGGTAGGCGGCGTTAAGACCGAGATGGTCTGCCTTGCCTATCTGCTTGCGCAGTCCGTGCGGACCGTCGGTGAGCATCATGGCGGCAATGCCGAGCCTTTCGACCGCCTTGGTGTGCCAGAAGTCCGCGCCCGACATGAGCGATGCCTTCTCCTCAAGCGTCATTTTCGATATGAGCCGTGCGTATTTCATGCTTCTGCCCTCCCGCAAAATTTGTCGAATAGTCTTAATT
>USPI01000182.1 GCA_900556535.1 uncultured Eubacteriales bacterium
CCCATCTTCTTGCCCTCGGAGTTGAGCAGCAGCGTGATGGTCATGGCGTGGGCGTCCTTGCCGAGCTTGCGGCGGATAAGCTCCGTGCCGCCGAGCATATTCGACCACTGGTCGTTGCCGCCGAACTGCATATTGCAGCCGTAGTGCTGGAACATGTAGTAGAAGTCGTAGCTCTGCATGATCATATAGTTAAACTCAAGGAAGCTCAGACCCTTTTCCATGCGCTGCTTGTAGCACTCTGCGCGCAGCATATTGTTTACGGAGAAGCAAGCGCCGACCTCGCGCAGAAGCTCAATGTAGTTGAGGGGTTTGAGCCACTCGGAGTTGCGCAGCATAATAGCCTTACCATCGGAGAAGTCGATGAACTTTTCCATCTGCTTCTTGAAGCACTCGGCATTGTGAGCAATGGTCTCCTCCGTGAGCATCTGACGCATATCAGTTCTGCCGGAGGGGTCGCCGATGAGGGTGGTGCCGTCGCCTATAAGCGCGATCGGACGGTTGCCTGCCATCTGAAGGCGCTTCATGAGACACAGCGCCATGAAGTGGCCGACGTGCAGAGAGTCAGCGGTGCAGTCAAAGCCGATATAGAAGGTGGCTTTGCCGTTATTTATCATCTCTTTTATTTCATCTTCGTTTGTTACCTGCGCAATGAGGCCGCGCGCGACCAGTTCTTCGTAGATCTGCATCTTATTTCTCCTTATTGATTATTTCCTCGGCAGCTTCTGCCATTATAGTTATGATTTCCGAGCAATTAATGTTGCCCTTGAGCTCGGCGCATCTTACGCTGCCGTACTTTTCCCGGGCTATAGCAACGCAGCGCGTTGCTATCTGAGCAATCTTCTGCTTTGCCTCGTCATCGGAGGCGTCGTTAAACGGGAATGCAAGACCGTTTGCCATTATTGCACCCGATATTGCTCCGCAAAGCTCACCGCTGCGAGCTCCGCCGCCGAAGCCGGCAGAAACGGCAAGCGCCGTTTTTTCGTCCATGCCGGTATATTCACCGCAGGCGGCAAGCACCGACTGCGCACAGTTATAGCCTTTTTCGTGAAATTCCAAAGCTCTTTTGCCGATATCCATGTTGACCTCCAAAAAATAAAGCCCCCTGTCGTTAAGACAGAGGGCGTTAAATACGCGGTACCACCTCTATGCGCTGCCGCCTCGCGGCGACAAGCCTTGGTGAGTTCGAGACTCGGCGCTGTATCGGGCGCACCCGTCGCCGCCTACTCGATTCAGCGGGCCGCTCGGAGCCGTATTCATTTGCCGCCGCTCTCCCCTTTTCAGCAAACAGGGTCTCTCTGTGCAGCGAAGGGCAAATTACTTGCGCTCTTCATAGCGTTATCGTTTCGGATTATACTAAACTAATCGTTTCTTGTCAACTTATATTTATCTGCTGCCGAGAGCTGCTCCTCCGCTCCGGCAAGCGTTGTTTCGGTGATAACGTCGCCGCCGTACAGTCTTGCAAGCTCCATTCTGCGTCCTTGGCGGTCAAGCTCCTTGACTACCGTGTAGGTTCTACCGCCGCGCTCGGCCTTTTCTATCTTATCGTGACTGTCGGCAAGAGCCGCTATCTGCGGCAGATGCGTAATGCACAAGACCTGCTTTCCGCGAGAAAGGTCGGACATCTTCTCTCCGACACGCTGAGCCGCGATTCCGGACACTCCGGTGTCGATCTCGTCAAACACCATGGTCTCGATGGGGTCGTTATCCGAAAATGCCGTTTTCATTGCAAGCATTATGCGGCTGAGTTCGCCGCCGGACGCGATTTTGGATATCCGCCCAAGCTCCATGCCCGCGTTTGCGGAGATGAGAAAACGCACATCGTCGGCGCCGTTGCGGTCAAAGCCAATAGCGTTTTCAAGCGGCTCAACGGCGACCTTGAATCTCACCGAGGGCATACTGAGATCCTTAAGCTCGGAGCAGATCCTGTCCTCCAGCTTCTCCGCGGCCTTTTTACGGCAGGCAGTGAGCATGGCTGTTTTTTTGCGACAGGTGTCGGTGTGCTCAAGAAGCTGCTTTTCCAGCTTTTTGAGCATATCGTCAGAATATTCAAGCATCGAAAGCTGCTGACGACTGTCGTCGAGAAGCTGAATAAGCCCCGCTTCGTCGGCGCCATATTTTCTCTGCAAGCGGCGCAGCAGCGCAGCGCGGGTCTCGAGCCTGTCATACTCGTCGGGCGAAAACTCAAGTGAATCGCGGAAATCGCGGATACGCTCCGATGCGTCGTATATGAGCGACGAGGCGTTGCTTATTATGTCCGCCGTTTCGCGCAGGTCATCGGAAATGAGCGCCGCCTTTGACATGAGAGCCGCCGCTTCGTCCACGAGAGAGCCGGCGTTTTCATCGCAGGCATACAAAGCGCTGTACGCTCCGTCAAGTGCCTCCGTGAGCTTTTCGGAATTACGTAGCAGGTCGCGCCGCGCGAGCAGCTCGTCCTCCTCGCCTATCTTGAGCTCGGCTTTTTCGAGCTCGTCTATCTTGTATCTGAGGCTGTCGGCAAGGCGCTCTTTTTCCGCCTCATCCATTGAAAGCTTCTCAATTTCCTTCTTGCAGGCCGTGTATTCGCCGTAAGCATTCCGAAAATCGGACAGCTCCTTTTCGATGCCGCCGAAGCCGTCAAGATATGCGCAGTGCGAGCCCTCGTCCATAAGCTGGCGGCCGTCATTCTGACCGTGAATATCCAAAAGCAGCGCACCGAGCTGACGAAGCTGAGAAACGGTCACGGGATTTCCGCAGACGCGGCAGTTATTCTTACCGTCGGCGGAAATTCTGCGCCTTATTATTATTTCGTCCTCGGGATCGATGTCATTGTCAAGAAACCATTGCCGTGCATTTTCGGACTCAAACACCGCCGAAACAGTGCCGTACTCCGCGCCCGAGCGCACTATTTCCCGGCTTGTGCGCGCACCAAGGACAGCACCGAGCGAGTCGACGATTATCGACTTGCCTGCGCCTGTTTCACCCGTCAGAACGGTGAGACCTCTGCCGAATTCAATGTCGGCTTTTTCTATTACGGCAATGTTTTCAATATGCAGCTCAGTAAGCATGGCGCTCCTTCTCAGAACATCTCTTCTATCTCGCGGCACAGCTCGACTGCCGCATCATAATCCTTCATGGCGAGAAATGCGGTATCATCTCCGGCGAGGGTGCCGACAAGGGTGTCAATATGCATGGAATCAAGTGTCGAGCACGCAGCCGAGGCGAGCCCGGGCAAAGTTTTTATTACGATTATATTCTGCGCGATGGCATAGATCGGATGAGCACACGTCTGAACTCCAGTCACGTCCGCACATCTCGTATGCCGTCTTCTGCTTGAAAAAAAAAA
>USPI01000183.1 GCA_900556535.1 uncultured Eubacteriales bacterium
CTGCACGCAAGGTAAATGCGTTCACAATTTCCCGCCTTCGCAAAAGAAATTTTTGGGCATTTCCACATCGGAAAAATATTACTTGACAAGCGAGCCTCCGACAAGTATCATAAGTGTGTGAGAACAAACCACACAGTTATCTGGAGGTATCTGTTATGATAAGCATAAACTTCCGAGATCCGCGACCGATATACGAGCAGATCAAGGACGGTATGCGCCGCCTGATAGTTTCCGGAGTGCTTCCGGCAGGCAGCAAGCTGAGCTCCGTGCGCGAGATGGCGTCCGGGCTCGCAATAAACCCCAGCACGATACAGAGAGCCTACCGCGAGCTCGAGGCAGAGGGCTACATTTGCTCCGTGCCGGGCAAGGGCAGCTTTGTCTGCTCAAGCGATGAGGCGGACACTCTGCGCCGGGCGGAGCTTTTGGGCAAGTTCGATGAGCTTGTCACGGAGCTTGGCTACGTCGGCGTCAGCAAGGGCGCACTGGCTGAGCGCCTGAAAGGAGAGCAGGACAATGATTGAAGTCAAAAACCTTGTGAAGCAGTTTGACGGCTTCCGCGCCCTGGATAATTTGAACATGACCGTCCCCGACGGCGCGGTGTACGGTCTTGTAGGGCCGAACGGCGCCGGAAAAAGCACGATCATACGCCACATGACGGGCATTTACCGTCAGGATTCCGGCGAGCTGCTCATTGACGGCGCTCCGGTGTTTGAAAATCCGGCGCTCAAAAGCCGCATCGCGTACATTCCCGACGATATTTTCTACTTTTCGAACGCAACCATTCAGGAGACCGCGAACTTCTACCGCAGCGTTTACCCGAGCTTCGACAACGCTCGCTTCAAAAAGCTCGGCGAGCTTTTGGAGCTTGATCCGAAGCGGCAGATGAGAAGACTCTCGAAGGGTATGCAGAAGCAGGCGGCGTTTTGGATAAACGTCTCCCTGCACCCCGACATTCTCATCCTCGACGAGCCCGTGGACGGACTTGACCCCGTGATGCGCCGTCAGATATGGAGCATCGTCATGTCCGACGTTGCGGAAAACGGCACGACGGTGCTCGTTTCCTCGCACAATCTGCGCGAGCTTGAGGACGTGTGCGACCACGTCGGAATCATGAACAAGGGCAAGCTCATGATAGAGCGCACCTTAAGCGATCTTCAGGAGGGCATCGTCAAGATCCAGCTCGCGCTGCCCGACGGCGAGACGCTTCCCGACGGGCTTGAGATACTCCACCGTGCCTCGACCGGCAGGCTCCAAACGCTCATAATCCACGGCTCCGCTGCCGAAATCCAGGCGCGGCTCGTTCTGTGCAAGCCGCTGTTTGTGGACATCGTTCCGCTCACGCTTGAGGAAATATTCATCTACGAACTGGGAGGTGCCGACTATGAAGTCAAAGATATCGTTCTTTAACCGCGGGCTTTTCAGAAGTGCGCTTCGGCGCTTCTGGCCGCTGTGGGCGCTGCATTTCGCCGGCTGGTTCCTGTTCATGCCGATGATGACGCTCGTTAATTCCCTCAACAAGCTGAGCAGCTCCGAGGGCTTCGTGTTCCATCTGCTTGAGTCCGGCTGCGACGCCGCGCGGTTTGCCGCGTTTATCATGGCGGCTCTCACCGCGATGGCTGTGTTCGGCTTCATGTACTCAAGCCGCAGCGCGGGGCTCATCGCCTCCCTGCCCATACGGCGCGAGGCCGTGTTCGGCTCGGCGTGGCTCGGCGGCATGGTTCCCGTCATCGCTTCAAACCTCCTCGTTGCGCTGCTGACCTTCCTGTTCGCGCTCGGCGGCGGGACCGAAACGATGCTGCTGCTCAAGGCGGTCGTAACCTGGTTTGCCATCTACTCCATGCAGTTTACCCTCTTCTTCGGCATCGCCTGCGTCATTTCGGTCATGACCGGCAGCATCGTCGCCATGCCGATACTCTACATTATATTTAACTTCCTCGCCGTCGGCATGGAGGCCGTCGTGCGTATGTACTTTGCAAGTCTCGTATGGGGCATGAACTACACCTTCGACTGCATCCTCGATATTCTCTCCCCGCTCGTGTATTTCGTCTCGAACAACGGTCCGGATTTTACATTCGTCCAGATCCCCGTAGAAGACAGCTTCGGCTACACCGTTTCCAAATGCACCGCTGTCAGCTATGAGCTTTGGCTGCCCCTCGTCATCTACTTTGTCGTGGGACTGCTCCTTACCGCTGCCGCACTGCTCGCGTTCAGAAAGCGCAGAATGGAGGCCGCGGGCGACGTCATCGCCATCACCCGCCTGAAGCCGCTGTTTAAATACGGTGTTGCCGCGTGCGCCGCGCTGTGCGGCGGACTGCTGCTGTTTGTGATGATCTCCGCGCTCTTCGGAAGCGGTCCGAGACTTGCGGTGTTTATCATGATACCAAGCATGATACTCTTCGCCTTCGTCGGATATTTCGGCGCGAAAATGCTGCTGCACAAGAGCTTTCACGTTTTCCGCGGAAGCTGGACGGGCTTTGTCACGCTCTGCCTCGGCTGCGCCGCATTTGCGCTGCTGTGCGACGTTGACGTGTTTAACATCGGCTGCTATGTGCCCGATGCCGACGACGTAAGCTCCATGTATGTCTACACCGGCGGCAGGATACAAAGCCGCGCCGCCATTGAGGAATTCATTGTCTTCCAAAAGGAGCTCGTTTCCGAAAAGGACAAATACGAAAATCTCAATTATGACGACGCCGACTCGACCTCCATCGTATTTGACTACACCCTTAAAAACGGCAAGCGCATCACACGCGAATACACGGTACGCCAGGGCGACGAAAACTACGTGAAATACTACACGCTGTCGAATTTGCCGCAGGTGCTCAAGGAGCGCTTCACTCCGCAGTTCCCCGTTGACGCCGCGCACGTCATCTACTCTGCGCTCTGCTTCTCCTACAAAGACGACACCATACAGCTCACGCCCGCGCAAGCTATCGACTACTACAACAAGGCGCTCATGGCCGACATTGACTCCGGCCGCAAGGTGCTTTGGAACGACCCCTGTGTCGTTCTTGCTACCATCATCATCGACGTTGCGGACGACCCCAACTCCGATAATAGCGATAAGGACGAGCTCGTCATCGACATAACCGAGTCGTGCACCGCATCCATACAGTGGGTAAAGGACGTTCTCGGCATAGACCTCACCTCGCCGGAATACTCAAATCCGAGCTATGACGACGACATGGGCGTCACCGTAATGCATTAATAATCCTCTCTCTATGCGAAAAGCTCACCGCTTCATACAAGGCGGTGAGCTTTTCCAGCGTGTCAAAAAAGTCTGTGACTTTTTTGCACGCTGAAAAAACGCCACATTTTTTG
>USPI01000184.1 GCA_900556535.1 uncultured Eubacteriales bacterium
GCCCGACGGGATTCGAACCCACGACCTTCAGAGTCGGAGTCTGACACTCTATCCAGCTGAGCTACGGGCGCATTTATAACGCCCAAGTATTATAACAAATCGCCAAAACATTGTAAAGCATATATTTTCGCCAAAGTTCCACTCACGGGCGCACAGCACTTGACGCGGAGCGCGAAAAATGCTAATGTGTTGCGAGTACAGGCGCACAAGGCTGCGCGGACGTTACCGAAAAAAGGCGGCGAGGCTGCCGCACACGGAGGCTCGAAATGGAATCATGGGACGCATACAGCGTTGACAGAATACCGACAGGAAAAAGCGTCGTCAGGGGGCAGGAGCACCCCGAAGGGCTTTACCACATGGTCGTTCATATTGCGATCTTTAACTCCGACGGCAAGCTGCTCATTCAGCGCCGCTGCCTCGAGAAGCCGACCTTCCCCGGAAAATGGGACGTGACCGTCGGCGGCAGCGCACTGTGCGGCGAGACGAGCCGCGAGGCGATGCACCGCGAGCTGCTTGAGGAGCTGGGCATCGACATGGATTTTTCCGAGACCCGCCAGCGGCTCACGGTGAACTTTGAGGACGGCTTCGACGACTATTACATCGTCAAAAAGGACATCGACCTCTCTGCGCTGAGATTTCAGCCCGAGGAGGTCATGGACGCGCGCTGGGCCACCCTCGACGAGGTCCGCGCTATGATAGACTCGGGCGAGTTTATCCCCTTCATGAAGAGCTTCATCGAATTTCTCTTTGAGATGAAGGACGGCGTCGATAATCTGAATATATAACGAACAGCTCCCTTAATCGGGGAGCTGTTCGTTATTCCTCTCTATTCCTCTATATCTCCTTCGAGCTCGGCTTCGGGCTCTTCGACTTCTTCGGCTTCATAAAGCTCTTCATTGGGCTCCTGCTCATGGCCGTTATAGCTCAGCGGTCCGCCGGATATGAGCTTTTTGTGCGAAATTTTCTTCGTGATGCTGCCCGCGACGCCCTTTACGAGCGCCTGCGCGGCAAGGTGCTTGCCGATGATGGCTGCAAGGTCTGTTTTAGGCGAAAGGTCGGAAACCGTGCCCTCCATTATCGACAGGCTGCGCCAAAACATGGTCATGGATTTTGGCACCTTTATTCCGAAGTCGCGCGCGATACGGTAAAGGTCAGCGAAAATATCGAGCGTACTGCTCATTTGAGCCATGGACAGGACGCGGTATTTGTCAAGATACGCCCGCATCCGCTCGTAATACGCCTCGCGGTCGAGCCCGGGATCATGCTCGCAGATATTGAGAACGGTGTCGGCAAAGCTGATATAGTCATTGCTGAAGATCGCCTTCATACAGACCTTTATGAGCTCGGCATCGTCGGCAGTGAGCCTGCCCATCATGCCGAGGTCGAGCCAGACTATGCGCCCGTCCCATACGCGGACGTTGCCGGGGTGCGGGTCGGCGTGGAAAAATCTATCCTCGGCAAACTGCTTGATGTAGTTATTTATAAACTTTGTGCAGACCTCCTGAAGGTCGTAGCCGCACTCCTCAAGCGCCGCCTTATCGGTGAGCTCAACGCCGCCGATATACTCCATGACGAGAATGTGCTTGGTTGACAGCTCATCGAACACACGCGGGCAATATACGTATTTTATGCCCTCGATGTTCTCACGCACACGGCGGATATTCTCCGCCTCGCGCTCGAAGTCCATTTCCTCCTGCGCGACCGCCCAGATCTCGTCTATCGTGTCGCCGATATCCATGACGTTATTTATCTTCTTGAGCTTCACGACGCTCAGAGCCGCCTTTATAAGGCGCACGTCGCGCTCCATGACGGAATATATGTCGGGGCGCTGGATCTTTATCGCAACACGCGTACCGTCAAGAAGCTCCGCCTCGTGCACCTGCGCTATCGACGCCGCGCCGAGAGGATAGGGCATTATCTGCTTAAAGACCTTGTTCCAAGGCACTCCGTACTCCTCCGAGACTATCTCGCGTATCTGCGCGGTGACCAGTCGGGAAGCGTCCGTGCGCAGCGCCTCAAGCTTTTTGCAGTGCTCCATCGGGATTATCTCCGGATGCATCGAAAGAAGCTGACCGAGCTTAACGAAGGTCGGGCCGAGCTCCTTGAACATCGCACAAAGCTCGTCGGGGCTCATACCCTGCGTTATTTTATATTTTTTTATTACCTTTACTATCTCAAACAGGCGCTTTGCATCCGCGCCCGTTTCCATTGCCGCATTTGCCATCTGTTTAAAACCTTCAAATTTCAGTATCGAGAATATAGCAGGTGTGGGTCACTCCGCCGTCATCGGTGAAGCTGACTATGCTGCCCTCAACGGTCTTGTATGTGTCGGGTCTGACCGCAAGGACGAGATCGGTGTCCTTTTCCCACAGGTAGACCGCGTTTTCGTAGCTTATCTCGCCGCTGCGAAGAGCCATTCTCACGGTCATGCTGACGCTTTCGTAGTTAATTTCCTGCGCGTCGGTGACCTTTATCCTGCCAAGCTCCACCGGCTCCGTCGCGGGGTCAATGATATAGCCGCTTTTCGTTTTGCCGTTTGCGGTCTTGAATTTTACCGCGGTGAAGCCGGTTTCCTCTGCCGACGCCGCTATTTCAAGAGCCTCGGGCCGCACAAGATAGAGCTTATGCTTCCCCGTCCAGACCCACGCGCATCCCTCGTGGCCCTCCATCGCCTCGGCAAAGCGCGTATAGTCGCCGCGGCACGCCGCCTGCGCCTCGGCAGGGGTCTGCGCCTCGAGATTTTCCACCCGTATTTCAAGCACGGGCGCGACTCGGCTGAGTCTGTGTTTATATATGCCGAACATCACCCCGAGAATAACGAGCGTGACGATCGCGCATATTATGTAAACTTGCTTTTGCTTTTTATCGATTCTTCGCCGTGCAGCCATAGGCTTACCTCCCGTCAAAGACTTCTTTCATTTTAGCAGAAAAAAGGCAATTTAACAAGATGTATAATTCAGCGCTGCGGGGTTTATGAAAAAAAGCCGGATAAACAAAAAAATCCGAACGCTTTCGCATTCGGATTGTGGTGACCCGTACGGGAATCGAACCCATGTTACCGCCGTGAAAGGGCGGTGTCTTAACCGCTTGACCAACGGGCCGAAATAAAGGCGCAGGTAATTATATCTGCGCCTTGTTTGGTAGCGGCACCTGGATTCGAACCGGGGACACTGCGGGTATGAACCGCATGCTCTAGCCAACTGAGCTATGCCGCCATACTGCGCCTTTCAGCGGGCACGAATTACTATACCAGGAAACGGCGGCGTTTGTCAAGCCTTTTCCTTGATTTTTCCGAATTTTTGCCCGCCCGGTCTCA
>USPI01000185.1 GCA_900556535.1 uncultured Eubacteriales bacterium
GTAACGCTCATTAATTACCCAACAGTTTTTTAAGAGAGGTGTTTTAAAATCAACATTCTTTATCTCATCAATTTTGCCGGTAAAGCAGGCACGGAAAAATATGTTTCCAACCTTATGCACATCCTGTCGGAGCGCGGAGAAACCTGCCATCTTGCGTATAATATCCCCGGGCAGCTGTCCGAAACGCTAAGCGCCGAGGGCTTCCCCTGCTTCCGATTTGACATAAGCGCGAGGAAGGCTCTTTCCTCGGCGAAAAAGCTTGCGAAATACTGCCGCGAGAATGAGATCGACGTTATCCATGCGCAGTATCCGATGGAAAACGTCATCGCGGTCTTGTCCAAGCTTTTTTACAAAAAGGTCAAGGTGGTCTACACAAGCCATCTTACCATTTATCAGAACCTCAAGTGGAAGATACTCAACCGCATTTTCACTCCCTTTGACCATCGCGTCATCGCGGTGTGCCGTCAGGGTGCGGACATTCTCGTTTCAAACGGCGTGAAAAAGGACCGTATCCAGGTCGTTTATAACGGCGTTGAGCCTGCCGGAGAGCGCGTTTACGACCGCAGCTTTGCCCGCAGCTTCAACGTTCCGGACGACACCTTCGTGATGTCCATCATGGCGCGCTACTCCCCCGAAAAGGGTCTGCCCTTCCTGCTTGCCTCGCTTGCAAAGCTCAGGAGAAAGACCGACAAGCCCTTTGTCTGCTTCATAGCCGGCGACGGCGAGGAGTTTGACGATTTTGCGCTCATGAGCACGAACAGCAAAATGAACGACTGCGTCATTCAGCTCGGCTTCCGCAGGGATTCGGACATGATGCTCCGCTCGTCCGACCTGTATCTGAACACGAGCTCCAAAAACGAAGCGATGAGCTTTGCGATACTCGAAGCGATGAACGCGGGCGTGCCGCTTGTCGTGACCGACGTCGGCGGAAACCGCGATCTCGCGGAAACCAACACCGTGTGCGGCTACGTGCTCGACTACGGCGACAGCGACGGCTTTGCCGACGCGATATTCACTCTCATGGAAAACAAAGAGCTTTTGCAGCAATACTCCGACAACGCGATCAAAAAGGTCGCGCGGGAGTTTGATCTCAATTCTCTTGCAATAGACGTATTTAAGACTTATTCATAACAGCGAGGTATTAGACATGATTGACAAAAACGGTAAGCTTTTCGGAAAGATCAATATAATCGATCTTCTCATTATACTTGTGATAGTCGCAGCCGCGGCGTTCTTCGCGGTCAGATACCTGGGCGGCGGCGGTGAGGACTCCGTCGGCTCGGCAAAGACCACGGTTCAGATTTCGTTTTACTGCAACTCCGCTCCGACCGACATTGGCGACTCAATGGAGATAGGCGCCACCGCATATGAGGACAACACCGACAAGCCCTTCGGCAAGGTCGTGAGCTTCAGCACGGAGCCTGCATATACCTACGAGCCCGACGAAGACGGCAAGGCCGCCAAGGTGCCCGAGGTCGGCTACGATTTTCTCTACGTCACCGTTGAGGTCGAGGGCGAGCTCACCGAGGCCGGCATCAAGCTCGGCGGAAAGCTCTTCTCCGTCGGCGGCGGCTACACCGTGCATTTCGGCAAGGTGATGCAGTACGGCAAGATAACGAGCATAACTCCCGTTGCGTAAGAGCACCGCGTTTGCAAAGGGGTTGATTTAAATTCAGTATGGCATTATTCTGAGCACTCTTTATAATTTCTGGCTCGGCAGCGCCGTATTCGCATTCTTCAAGAAGCTGCGGCGTCCTTTTAAAAATGCATATGACAATTTGTGGCTCGTAAAGCTCCTGCGCAGGGGCGACGGCGTTCAGGCTGCCTACGAGCGCTCCGCCATAGCCGGTTTTCTCAGATGGCTATTTAATCTGATAGTGCGCGCCGTAAGGGCCGTTTACACGCCCGCCGCAAGGCTTGCGCAGACGAGCGTCATCGTGCGGCTCTGCCGCGGCTCGGTGTTTTTGAATTTCGAGTTCCTGCTCGGCGCGTTCATATGCGCGATGTTCATCATGCCGCATGAAATGTGGAACAATGCGTATTTCGTTCTCGCGGCCTTCGGCTTTCTCGCTCTGTATCTCATCCTTGTCGGATGCGGCAAGCGCTCCCTGCTCACGCCGGATAAGCTCGGCTTTCCCTTCATTCTGTTCGCCGTCATCGTATGTCTGAGCCTTTTGTTCAGCTACGCCCGTGCAGACAGCCTGAGGATCATCATGTTCCTCGTCGCGTCGTTTATCTTCACCTACGTCATCGCCTCCGATATTAGCGACGACAAGCGCCTGACGAAGCTCATGGCGTTCATATACGCGGCCGTTATACTCACCTCGTTTTACGCCATCGCCCAGAGAATGTTCGGGCTTGTTTGGGCTAACGAGCTGTACACCGACCTCAACATAAACGGCGAAATTCCCGGTCGAGTGACCTCAACGCTCGATAACCCGAATAACTACGCGGAGTTTCTCGTGCTGTTCATGCCGCTGTGCGCGGCGTTCGCAGGCTCGAGAAAGAGCACCCTGCCCTGCGTTCTGCTGTTTCTGGGGCTTGCATTCCCCGCTCTTGCGCTTCTCATGACCTACTCCCGCTCGGGCTGGATATCCCTGATGCTCGCGGTGTTTGTATATGTTTGGCTGAGAAACAAAAAGCTGCTGCCGGTATTCCTCGTGCTTGCCGTTGCCGCCGTGCCCTTCCTGCCGGCGAGCATAATGTCGAGAATAGCAAGTATGTTCACAAGCTTTACGAGCACCGGCTACGTTGACTCGTCGTTCTCCCACAGGCTCTATCTTTGGGACGCCGTGGGGCGTATGATACAGGATTTCGGCATAACCGGTATCGGGCTCGGTCCCAAGGCTTTTGCAGCAGTGTATCCCGATTATACGATAATGGGCGCAAACGACGGCGCTTACCACACGCAGTCGCTGTATCTTGAGCTGATGCTCTCCGTCGGCTTCCTCGGCTTTGCCGCGTTTATCTGGATGGTGCTGCGCAGCATAAAAAACTCCGTCATCGCCTGCAGAAGCACGACGGGAGCCGCACACTTTGCGCTTATCGCCTGCATCTCCTCATTCATTGGCATCGCGTTCTCGAGCATAGTCGAATATATATGGTTCTATCCGAGGATCATGTTCGCCTACTTCATTCTGCTCGGTATAGCATACGCGGCAGCAAACATGGCGCCTCAGTCTCCCGAGCCGAGACTAAATCGACACTGATAAACAAAAAACCTATTGATTCAAGCCGAATCAATAGGTTTTTTTCACCGTGCCAAAAAAGTCTATGACTTTTTTGACA
>USPI01000186.1 GCA_900556535.1 uncultured Eubacteriales bacterium
AGCTGCGCAAGATCGGCGTGTTTCCGGTCGGACGGCTCGATAAGGATACGGAGGGGCTGCTGCTTTTGACGGACGACCTTCACATTGAGTATCCCGGCGGAGCGCGTGACGATGCGCATAAGCTCCCCCGGCGAATAAAGCTCAAGCCGAAGCGTGACGCCGAAACGGTCGCGCAGCGGCGCTGTGAGCTGACCGGAACGCGTCGTCGCACCGATCAGCGTGAAATGCGGGAGATCAAGGTGTATGGAATTCGCGGAAGGCCCCTTGCCGAGGATTATATCTATCGCGTAATCCTCCATCGCGGGGTAAAGTATCTCCTCATACGCGCGGTTGAGGCGGTGTATTTCATCAACGAAGAGGATATCTCCTTCGTTCAGATTGGTCAGCATGGCCACAAGGTCGCCTGGCTTTTCTATCGCTGGGCCGGAGGTGATGCGCATATTCACACCCATCTCGTTTGCTATCACCGCGGCAAGCGTCGTCTTGCCAAGGCCCGGAGGGCCGTGCAGCAGAACATGGTCAAGCGACTCATTGCGCATCTTTGCGGCGTTTATAAAAATGTACAGGTTCTCCTTGGCCTTCTCCTGTCCGATATACTCGGATATAGTTCTAGGGCGCAATGAACCCTCCGCGCTGTCCTCCGGGAGGCTTGCCGCGGTGGTTATCATTTCATCATTGGCGTCCGCTGAAAAATTGATGCTCATACTTTCCTCACGTTTACTTTACCATGTGCTTCAAAACGGCCTTGATTATCTGCTCGGCAGACATCCCGCCGACGTCCAGCTTCTTTATCACGGGCGTGACCTCGGCCGCGCTGTACCCAAGCACGGACAGCGCCGTCATGGCGTCGCCGATGCTGCCGTCCTGCACGGCGGGGGATGCACCGGATGCAGCCGGGAGGCTGTAGTCTGCGCCGCCCATTTCCTTGCGTATTTTATCCTTAAGCTCAAGTATAACGCGCTGCGCTATCTTCTTCCCGACGCCCGGTGCGACCGTCAGCGCCTTTTCATCGTTGTTCATGATGGCCAGCGCCAGCGCCTCCGGACTGTTGTAGGAAAGAATGGACAGCGCGGCCCGCGGCCCTATCCCGGACACGGAGGTCAGCATCATAAAGCAGCGCTTTTCACCCACGTTTGAAAAGCCGTACAGGTCAAAGTTGTTCTCCCCTATCGCCTCCGCGACGTAGAGCTTGGCCTTCGTGCCGAGCTTCAGCGCAGAGACTGTGCCCGCCGTAACATTCAGCGCAAAGCCGATGCCGCCGCAGTCAATAACTGCAAGGCCGGGCTGCAATTCCGCAACAACGCCCTCTATGTGGTAGAACATTCTTCCCTGTCTCCCTTATACAAAAGTGAAGTGGAACTGCGCGCATGGCACAGCGCCAGCGCCACGGCGTCTGCCGCGTCGTCGGGCTTCGGCGGCGACGGCAGGGCGCATATGCGCCTGACCATGTCCATCACCTGCTTCTTCTCTGCCCGGCCATATCCGACAACGGCCTGCTTGACCTGAAGAGGCGTATATTCATATATTGCGACGCCGGCCTTTCTGCACGCCAGAAGGAGCACTCCCCTCCCGTGTGCAACGGCAATACCGGTCGTAATATTCGTGTTGAAAAAAAGCTCCTCGATAGACACGGCATCCGGCTTGAAAAGCTCAAGAAGCTGGCACATATCGTCATATATCTGCTCCAGCCGGGCGGAAAGCATGGTGTGCGCCGGCGTTGTGATAACGCCGCAGTTGACGAGCTTATACTCCCTGCCCGAAAAGTCGATAACGCCGAAGCCGATAGTGGCGATACCGGGGTCTATGCCCAGAATACGCATCAGATCACATCCTGTATGAATTTTAGCACATTTTTCGCTTAATGGCAACATAAAAGAGAGCGCGCATCTCTGCGCGCTCTCAGGCGTTTTTCGCTGTCAGCTTATTTTGCGAGTATCTCGTTGATCTTCGCCTCGGCCTGCTTTGCGATATTCTCGGGCACGATACCGGCGGCAACGACCTTGTCGAATATCTCGCCGCATTTCTTCTTGTTCATGATCTTGATGGGGTACTTGAGAAGATTCGGGGCGTACTTCTCGCACAGCTCTTTGCCGCCGTTGACTTCGAAAAAGTCTCTAACCGTCATGCTTTTAAAGTCCATTTCGCTCCTCCTTTAAAAATCTGTGATTTGGCAAAAGAGCCCCGCCGAACGGCAGGGCTCTCAAAGAATGTTCCTATTATTTATCGTAAAGCTCGTTGAACTTCGCGACGAGTGCGTCTGCCGCTTCCTGAGTGCAGTAGCCCTTGCCGATGACGTATCCGATAACGTCCTTCGCCATCTTCTTGTGGAAGGGAATGTATGCTATGTTGGGCATCTTGCCGATGACAGGAACGAACTCCTTGAAGAGCTGCTTGCCGTTGTAATCATCCAGAAACTGCTTACCGGTGACTTCATTGAAATTAGGCATAATAATTCTCCTTTAGCTTTTATACACGGACCTTCCCTGCGTCCGCTTGATGATATGCTCATGTTACAACAAATATGAACACTTTGTCAAGACGTTGGCGCACTGAGACTGCATTTTTGACGTTTTAGACAAATTTTAGTTCAAAATTTCTCAACTGCTTTTTTTCGGATGAAAATCGGGCTCGGTGCCGTTTATGAGACGGGCGATATTGCTGCGATGCATAAAAATAACCAAAACCGCGGCAAAAATGCACATTGCAAGCATCGCGCCGGACACTCTGAAGGCAAGCGCGGCGATCGGCAGCGCGACGGCGGCAGTTATTGAGCCGAGCGAGACCTTGCGGCTGAATTTAACGACGGCGAAAAAGACTGCGATGACGATGCAGAATACGAGCGGGTGCGTTATCATGCCCAGAGCAGCGCCCACAGACACGCCCTTGCCGCCGCGAAAGCCGAAATACATGGGGAAGCAGTGGCCGACTATGCACGCACAGCCGGCGATGGCCTTGCCCGCCTCGCCGCATAGAAGATAGCCCAAATAAACCGCCGCAGCCGTTTTTGCCGCGTCCAAAATAAACGTCACGACCCCCGCCTTCATTCCGAGCGAGCGTGCCATATTCGTAGCTCCTGCATTGCCGCTGCCCATCGTGCGTATATCCTCGCCGCACATCGCCTTGGAAAGCGGGATCGACGCGCAAAACGAGCCGAGCAGGTATGCAATGAGAGCACTTGCGGTATAAATCATGGCGAGCCTCCTTGGTTCAAAAATTTTAACTATATTATATCAAAA
>USPI01000187.1 GCA_900556535.1 uncultured Eubacteriales bacterium
TGGGTCGGAGCGAAGCGGAGAGCCGGATGAGGTGTTTAAATTCCTCATTATAAGGCTTTAAATCACCTCATCAGTCACCTTCGGTGACAGCTTCCCCTCAAGGGGAAGCCAATAGCGCAACCTACAATGGCAGTGGATTTGACTGCGGCAGCACGGTGACTGACTGCGGCGGTTTCCTCCGCATTTTCGATACCGTGCAGGCGCAAAAAATGTATCGGTAGGAGCGCCAAAGCGCGATTAAAAAACCACGGGGTGACCCGTGGTTTTTCGTTTAGTTTTTGAGGCTTTGCAGGGGTGCGGGGATGCGTCCGCCGCGGGCTATAAAAGCCGCCGACGACTCGGAGTGCACCGGCATGACAGGCGCCGAGCCGAGCAGTCCGCCGAGCTCGATGCGATCGCCCACGCTCTTGCCCTCGACGGGGATGATGCGCACGGCGGTGGTCTTGGAGTTGACCATGCCGATGGCGGCCTCGTCGGCGATGATGGCGGATATCGTCTCCGCGCTCGTATCGCCCGGTACGGCTATCATGTCAAGCCCTACAGAGCACACGCAGGTCATCGCCTCGAGCTTGTCTATCGTGAGCGTTCCGCGCTCGGCCGCGGCTATCATGCCCTCGTCCTCGGACACGGGGATGAACGCGCCCGACAGCCCGCCGACGTGCCCCGACGCCATGACGCCGCCCTTCTTGACCGCGTCGTTCAAAAGCGCAAGCGCCGCGGTGGTGCCGTGGGTGCCGCAGACCTCCAGACCCATCTCCTCAAGTATCCGCGCAACGCTGTCGCCCACCGCCGGAGTCGGTGCGAGCGAGAGGTCAACGATGCCGAACGGCGCGTTGAGCCGCCGCGACGCCTCCGCCGCGACCATCTGACCCATGCGCGTTATCTGAAACGCGGTCTTTTTTATCGTCTCCGCCACCACGTCGAAGCTCGCGCCCTTGCATTTTTGCAGCGCGTGATGCACCACGCCCGGACCCGATACGCCGACGTTTATCACGCAGTCGGCCTCGCCAACGCCGTGAAACGCGCCCGCCATGAACGGATTATCCTCCACGGCGTTGCAGAAAACGACCAGCTTCGCGCAGCCGAGTCCGTCGTCGTCGCGGGTCAGGTGCGCGGTTTCCTTTATAATGCGGCCGAGCCGCGCAACGGCGTCCATGTTGATGCCTGCCTTAGTCGAGCCGACGTTCACGCTCGAGCAGACGATGTCCGTTTCCGCGAGCGCCTGCGGTATTGCGCGCAGCAGCAGCTCGTCGCCCTTGTTGAAGCCCTTCTGCACCAGCGCGGAGTAGCCGCCGATGAAGTTCACGCCGCACTGCTTGGCGGCGCGGTCGAGGGTGCGCGCAAAGGGAACGTAGTCGCTCGTATCGCAGCTTCCCGCAACGAGCGCGATGGGTGTGACGGAGATGCGCTTGTTGACGATGGGGATGCCGAACTCGCTCTCGATGTCCTCGCCCGTGCGCACGAGCTTTTCCGCACGGCGGCAGATCTTATCGTATATCTTGTCGCAGCAGCGCACGGCGTCCTCGCTCGCGCAGTCGAGCAGCGAGATGCCCATCGTGATGGTCCGGATGTCGAGGTGCTGCTTGTCGATCATGTCGATGGTGTCAAAGATGTTGCTCAGACTCAGCATGGCGCCACCTCACAGCTTGTGCATCGCGTCGAAGATGTCCTCGCGCTGGATGCGGATAGACAGGCCGCGGCCCTCGCCGTAGCTCTTGAGCGTGTCGCGCAGGGCGGAAAACGGCTCCGTGCATGCGGCAAGATCGACGACCATCATCATCGTGAAGTAGCCCTCCATGATGGTCTGGCTGATGTCGAGGACGTTGATGTCATGCTCGGCAAGGCGGTTGCACACGCCGGCGATTATGCCGACCTGGTCCTTGCCCACGACCGTTACTATTGCTTTCATAATTCCTTCTCCTTTTTTATTCCCGCTTTGAAGCTCCTACGGATACATTTTTTGCGATAGCACGGTGTCGAGGGTGCAGGCGAAACCGTGAAACTGTCGCTGCTCATGAGTGCGGTTATAGTCGGCAGTGCGTTACCGTGTCGGTGCAGTAAAATCTTGCTCCAATGTCCGTAGCGCCATCGCCCCCACGGCGAGTGGCTTCCCCTTGAGGGGAAGCTGTCACCGAAGGTGACTGATGAGGTGAATTAGAGTCTTTTTGTAAGAAATATAAACACCTCATCCGGCTCTCCGCCCATTGCCATGGGGGCAATTCGCCTTAACGCTCCTACCGATACACCTTTTGCGGTGGCTCGGTTACGAAGATACCAATCAAACCATCACAAGCGGGCGAGCAATGCTCGCCCCTACATTCTCGTCAGAAGTACAGGCTATATCGTAGGGGCGACCATTGGTCGCCCGCTGTTGCGCCTTAGTCGAAAGTCAATTGCCGTGCTTGCGCAGTTTCGTCTTGCTCCATTGTCCGTAGCGAAATCGCCCCCGCGGCGAGCGGTCAGCGCCGGTTGTTCTTTTTCAGCTCCTCGAGGATATCGGCGAGCAGCTCCTCGGTGGTGGGCTTGGGCTCCTCCTCGGGCTTTTCCTCGGGCTCGGCCTTCTTCTCGGTCAGGCTGCGCGCCTTGTTAAACAGCTTGAGGATGATGAACACCACCAGCGCCATCAGCAGGAAATCAATGACGACCGCGACGAAGTTGCCGAAGCCGATGACGATCGCCTCCTGCACCACCTCGCCGTTTTCCACGACCTCGGGCCGCGCGATGAGGTTGAGCGCGCTCATGTCGCGGGTGCCGAACAGCCAGCTGATAAACGGCATGAACAGGTCGTTGACGAGCGACGTCGTTATCTTGCCGAACGCGGTCGCGACGATAACGCCGACCGCCATGTCCATGACGTTGCCGCGCATGATAAATTGCTTAAATTCTGCTGCAAATTTTTTCATAATCATTCATCCTTTTTTCAGTCACGCATTAAAGCACCTACGGATACATATATCTCTGGTTGCACGGCTCGCTCGCCGCGAGGGGCAATTCGCCTTCGGATTTTGCCAATACGGTTATTGCGGCTGCACGGTTACGAAAGTGCCGACTAAACCGTTGCAGTCCGTCACCGTGCTTGCGCAGTAAAATCCACCGCCATTGTGCGTGGCGAAATCGCCCCCACGGCGAGTGGCTTCCCCTTGAGGGGAAGCTGTCACCGAAGGTGACTGATGAGGTGAATTAAAGCCTTATAATGAGGG
>USPI01000188.1 GCA_900556535.1 uncultured Eubacteriales bacterium
ACTTCGGATTATATAACATATTTATATTTATGCAACCATTGTTATTAAAAAAATTAACGCCCCGGTTTCCCGAGGCGTTAAAATTACCGTTTAATTATGCTTCCGCTTCGACTGCTGCGGGCTCGGAGGCGGGCTTCTTCGACATCGTGATGATGACCGCAAATGCGACCGCAACAACGGTGAAGAGGATTATGCCGACAAGCTGCAGGGTGCCGGAGTAGGTGCCGTCCTTAAGAGGATAGGTGTAGCCGTGGTAACGGGTGGCTATACCGAACACGTTGCAAACGAGTGCGAGTGCTGCGGTGATGATGCCGAGCACGGAGGAAATTCTCTTGCCTGCGAGGGCGAGAGAAGCGCTGACGATAGCCAGAAGGCTCGTGATAGCGAGTGCGAGATAGAGCACGAAGCGCATGGTGAGCTCGTTGGTGACGTCGGCGACGTGGTCTGCAACGGACTCACGGAAGCTCTTGCAGACTACGAGGCACTGGTCGAGATCGAGGTACGGATCGCCGGTGCGCAGGGTCATGAGCTCGCCGTTTTCGTCATACTTTTTCCAATCGAAATCGGAGCCGAGGCGCTGCTCGGGACCGGGAACTGCCATTGCGCCGTTATGACGGTAAATGGGGGAGTTCTTGTAGCAGGTCATGGTGTACTCATCGACAAGAGCCATGCCGCCCTCGAAGGTCTCGAGGTCTGCCTTGCCTGCTGCGAGCTTTGCAGCGCCTGCTGCCAGCTCATTTGCGCCCGCCGCGAGCTGTGCCTCGCCGTCTGCGAGCTGCTTCTCTGCCGCCTTGAGAGCTGCCTCACCGGCTGCTATCTCCGCCTTGCCTGCCTCAAGCTGAGCCAGACCGTCCTCATACTCCTTGAGCTGAGCCTTGCCCGCTGCGACCATCTGGTTCATGTATGCGGGGAAATCGGTGACATCTGCGGGGATATCAAGACCCGCACGGGCCGCTAACGGACGAACGATGCCGACGAACCATGCCTGAGCATTGTCAAAGCCGGGCAGCTTGCCGATGGTGCCGTCGCGGAACTGGATGTACTGGTTAAGATACGGCATGAGGGGTTCGATCTTTGCGAGCATCGCCTTGCCCTCGTTGTATGCCTGAGTGTTGGCGTCTATCTTCGCCTGACCCTCTGCGAGCTTTGCCTTGCCCTCTGCGAGAGCCTTCTTGCCTGCCTCATAGTCCATGTAGCCCTGATTGAGCTCTGCCTTGCCGGAGTTATACGCCTTCTGACCTGCCGAGTAATCGCTCAGGCCCTTGCTGTATGCGCCGACACCCTCGAGGTAAGCCGCTTCATTCTCCTTGAGCAGGCCGATAGCCTTCTCAAGCTCTCCCACGACGTCTGCTGCCTTAGCATCGTCTTCTTTGTACTGCTTGATCGCAAGGCCGTCTTTTACGCCGAAACCGGCAACGACAAGACCGAACACGCCCGCAACGATGAGCAGTATGCTGATGATGGTGGTAAGTGCTGATTTTTTCATGTTTCTTCCCTTCGACTTTTTCCAGTAGTACGTGACTTTACACGCAGGTGTTAATATTTTATTCACAAACACAGCTTTTGTCAATACCCAAGTGCAAACACGCGAGAAAACAATGTTTTTACAGTCCTTGAAATTTTCGCGCAAGTGTGCTAAATTTAATTCATATATAAGCACGGAGGAAGAAAAATGGCTGTAACGGAGGAGTTTCTGGACTCTATCAGCTTTGATATCGCAAAGCAGAAATATTATAACGCAAACAAGGTCGATGCAAAAATGGCGGAGATAAAAAGCGCCCTGCGCGATCTCATCGAGGAAAACGAGCGGCTCAAGGCGGAGGCGGCGAGCGTCGGCGAAATGAAAAATCACGCGGCACAGCTCATGCTCAGCGCGCAGGAGCAGGCGGCGAAAATCGAGGACGACGCGAAGAAAAAGGCCGCGCAGATCATCGAAGAAGCCCGCAGCGAGGCGGACGGCATCGTGGCGGCAAAGCGCGTGCAGTCGTCCGGCGCGGGACTGTCCGCGGCGCAGATGGAGGCTATCGACAAGATAAACCGCCAGCTTGACGACCTGAGCGTTTCTCAGACCACGCAGATTTTCCGCATAAAGCAGGCTCTCATGGGCGTTGCGATAGATAAATAAAATACAAATATTTGAAGCAAAAGCAAGCGGCGTGAAGTGCTCATACCGCTTGATTTTTCACTTGCTTTTTTGCAGGTTTTATTTTATAATCTATTGTAGTAGAATCAATTCTACTTATAACTGGAAAGAGTACCAAAAAATGCGCACAAGATACGATACACCCGAAACAAAAAAGAGAATTCTCTCGACCTGCGTCCGTCTTTTTATAAAGCAGGGCTACAAGAACACCCCACCCAGGCAGATATTTGTCGAAGCCGATGTCAGCTCCGGCACCTTTTATCACCTGTTCCCCACAAAAAGCAAGATCTTAATTGAATTGACAAGCTTCATGTTCACCAGCCAGTTTGAGATCGCGGGGCAGATCGCGGGAAAAGGCGCGACGCCTGCGATGCTCTACGCTGTTGAGACCGCCATTCAGCTCACCCTCGTCGAGCTCAACGAAAATCTGCGCGAGATTTACGTCGAGGCATACACGAACTCCGAGCTGCTTGGGATCATACACGAGAAGATGTCCGAGGCGCTTATTGAGATTTTCACGCCCTACACACCTGAGCGCAGCGGCAAGGATTTCTACGAGCTTGAGATAGGCACGGCGGGCATGCTGCGCGGCTATATGGCGCGCCCCTGCGATGAGGATTTCACGCTCGAGCAGAAGCTTCAGCGCTTTCTCGGCACTGCCCTGCGCATATTCTGCGTGCCCCGCGAGGAGCGCGAGCACATTCTCGAAACCATCGGCGCACTGGATATGCGCAAAGTGGCGGACGAGGTCATGCAGACGCTTTTCTCCGCGCTCGAAATGAAGTACGATTTTAAATTTATCTAAATAAAACACAAATCCCCTGCATCGTATTGCACGATGCAGGGGAATTTTCAGCGTGTTAAAAAAGTCTCTGACTTTTTTTGCACGCTGAAAAAACGCCACATTTTTCGTGAAGCGTATGCTTCACAAAAAATCTCGCTTCGCTCGTCAAAAAGCCTGATAGCTCAGGCGTTTTTTGATGGCT
>USPI01000189.1 GCA_900556535.1 uncultured Eubacteriales bacterium
TGATGATCCCCAAGACCTGCGCCTATGTGTGGACGGTGCTGATCGGCTACCGCGCCATGAAGCAGGAGTGCAAGTAAAGAACGCAAAGAGTCCGGCGCTAGAAAGCGGCGGACTCTTTTTTTGCCAATGTGACTTTGTCACGGAAAGCCGCGTGCTTTCGCGCTATGATAGAGCCACAACAAAGAAAGAGGGGAAGCACATGAAGATCACACTCAATCCCGATCAGGAGATCGTTCAGACCATTCGCGAGGGCCTCAAGCGCACCGGCGGGTACTGTCCCTGCCGCAGAGAGCGCACGGAGGAAACAAAGTGTATGTGCAAGGAGTTCAAAGATCAGATCGCCGACCCGGCCTACGAGGGCTTCTGCCACTGTATGCTCTACTATAAGTCATTGCAAGAATAAAAGAGCCGCCCGTGCAGGGCGGCGGAATGAAAAAAACGCTGAAAAAAAGAAAATAGAAAGGAGCCTTACCCATGGCTGAACGAAACATCACCGCTTTGAATTTTGAAACCGAGGTATTGCAGTCCGACAAACCCGTCCTGCTGGACTTTTACGCCAACTGGTGCGGCCCGTGCAAAATGCTCGCCCCCGTGCTGCACGAGATCGCCGAGGAGAACGCCGATACCCTCAGGGTCGGCAAGATCAATGTGGACGAGCAGATGGAGCTTGCCATGCGCTTTCAGGTGGACAGCATCCCGATGCTGGTGCTCTTTAAGGACGGAAAGGCCGTCGCAAAGACGGTGGGCTACCGCTCCAAGGAAGAGCTTACCAAGCTGGTGCAGAGCGTGCAGTAAGCCGGACTTGACGCCAAAAGACCTCCCCGCAGCCGGGGAGGTCTTTTCCATACGTGCTGCCGCCGCTATTTGCCGATGTCGCCGCTCTTGGTGCCGTAGAAGATCACATCGCGGCCGAATTTCTGCCGCAGCGCGTCCATCGCGGACTCGACGGCCTCCTGCTTTTCCTGCTGCTCCTCGCCCGCGCCGAAAAGGTCCATCTGGCGGAAGGACTGCGCCTCATCCGTCAGGTGCAGCGCCGTGACGGACAGAAGCCGGATGGGGTCCGGCGCTTTCCATAGCTCCTTTACGAGCCGCAGCGCCGTGTCGTTGATCTCGCGCATCAGGTGCGTGCCGTGCGGGAGCATCGTCTGACGGGAAAAGGTCTGAAAGCGGCTGTTCTTGATGCCGACCTGCACGCCGCCGCAGTAGAGCCCGTGCCGCCGAAGGCGCATCGCCACGCTGTCGGAGAGCAGGGAGATGCCGCTTTGCACCTCGTCCCAGCGCGTCAGGTCGCGGCGGAAGGTCGTCGAATTGCCGACGGACTTGATCGGCTCTCGGTCGGCTTCCCCGCGTACGGGGGCGTCGTCCAGTCCGTTTGCGTAGCGGTAGAGCTGAGTGCCCATCTTGCCCATCAGCGTTTCGAGCATTTCCTCGCTGCAGCGGGACAGCTCGCCGATCGTGCGCACGCCGTAGCGCCCCAGGATCTCCTGCGCGCTGCGCCCGACGAACAAAAGATCGCCCACCGGCAGGGGGAAGACGATGTCCTGCCAGTTCTCGCGCGCGATGACGGTTGTGGCGTCGGGCTTTTTGTAGTCGCTGCCGAGCTTTGCAAACACCTTGTTGAAGGAAACGCCGACGGAGATGGTCAGGCCGAATTCGCGCCGGATGCGCGCTCTCAGCGCGTCGGCGAGCGCCTTGGCATCGTCGCCGAAAAGGTGCAGGGAGCCTGTCACATCCAGCCAGCTTTCGTCGATGCCGAAGGGCTCGACAAGATCGGTATACTCGCTGTAAACGGCGCTGAGCTTCTTCGAATATTCCTCGTAGAGCCGGTGGTGCGGCGGCAGCAGGATGAGGCCGGGGCACTTTCGCTTTGCCTCGCGGATCGTCTCCGCTGTCTTCACGCCGCAGCGCTTGGCCGCTTCGTTTTTGGCAAGGATGATGCCGTGGCGCTCCGTCGGATCGCCGCAGACCGCGACGGGCAGCGAGCGAAGCTCGGGATGGCTCAAAAGCTCGCAGGAGGCAAAAAAGCAGTTGCAGTCGCAGTGCAGAATGATGCGGTCCATCGCGTTCACCTCGTTTCTTTTCTCAGTGTACCATAGAAGAGGAAATAGAACAAGCGTTTCAAAAAAGTGCCTGCCGCAAGGCAGACACTTTTTGAAATTCGGGCTGCAAGAAATGCTCAATTGCCCCGCACGCTGTGCAGTGCCGCGCCGATGGCGGTTGCAAACGTGGCATTTTCGGGAATAATAAAGTCCACGCCGTAGAGCTGCTTGAAAAGCTCAAATGTCGCCTTTGCGGGCGGCAGCATCGTCAGCGCGCCCGTGAGCACGACCGTGTCCGTCCCGCAGCACTTGCACGCGAGGACCGACATCGTGCCGATGGACTGGAGAACGAGATTGACGATGCCGAGCATTTTGTCCGACGGCGTCGCATCGTCGGCGACTTTGGCAAAGTTTGCCGCCGTGGCCTCGGGCGGGAGATCGCCCACCTGCTCGCGCGAGAGGTCGGCGAGCGTCAGGTCGATGTGGCTGAGATCGCCGTCCTGACAGAGCTTGCGGATGAGCGCGTACTGGTGCACGCCCGTCGTCAGCGAGCTGAGGCCCGCGAGCGTGCCGCCGCCGACGCCGCTGCCGATGAGGTGGCGCACCTCCTGACCCTTGTTCGCCCAGAGAAACGACGTGCCCGTGCCCATGCTCACGACGACCGCGTGCTCCTTGCCCGAAAGGGCAAGACCGCCCGTGCCGACGGAGGGGAATTCCTCGACCTTGATGGTCTTCACGCCGTAAATATCGCCGTCGACATACGAAGCGCCCACGCCCGTGAGGGCGATGTGGTCAATGTCGGAGAGCTGGAGCTGATGCGTCGAGAGGAAGTTGCCCATCGCACCGTAGAGCGAGGTGAGCGGATCCTCGGCCTTGACGCGCAGCATATCGATGACCGAAAGGTCGGGGGAGAGGCCGACGATCTTCGTGCTGGACCCGCCGATGTCGATGCCTAAAATAACACCCATGATGAGATGCTCCGTTTCTTTTGTTCTTCGCGCACGCGCGCGTATTGCAGGAAGTCCCTTTATCATAGGGGACGGGCCGGGCAAAGTCAAGCCGAAATGAGGAAAAACGAC
>USPI01000190.1 GCA_900556535.1 uncultured Eubacteriales bacterium
GGGTGAAACGGCGATGATCAGCAGCGAAAAAGCTCTCCCGAATGAGACGGGAGAGCTTTTACTTTATACGAGATCATACATACTGCTTGCGGGGGATCCTGTCATAGTTCCAAAGCAGAATGGGCTCTACGCAGTAGGCCAGGAATTTCATATCGAGGTTAAAGAAGTATATTGCAAACGTCACGGCGAAAAGGCCTGCTCCGCCGCCGAGCATTTTAAGGGGCAGCATTCTGAGTTTTGACATATCTATCCTCCTATCTCACCATGCGTGCTCATCGGGAAGTATCTCGATGGTGGGGTCTATCGGCTCCTCGCGCATGACGGTGCGCATATACTGGTTAAACTGGTCGCGTATCGCCTGTCTCGGGAAAATTCGCGGGTCGGCAAGGTCGTGGCAGACCCAAACGAGGTTTATGCCGCGCTCTCTCGCCTGCTCCTCAAACATACCGTGCAGTCCGGTCAGCGCCTTGCAGGACATATGCTCCCACATCATGACCATGTCGGCATTCATCTTCTCGCAGTGCTCCCAAAGCTCGTCAAGAAGCACCTTGTAGCCGCCGTGGGTGTGGTTGCGCATTATCATGTTCATCGTGAGCCATGCCATGTCGTAATACGCCTGCTCGCGGTTTTCAGGAGTGTCCTCCTCGGCTATCTCGTCGCTTATGACCATCGAGAGCATATCCGTCAGAGGTACAACGCCCCAACACTGGATCATCCAATAGAGCATATCGATTATGTACTGCGGCTGCACACCCCAAACTATGCATCTGTGGCGGTATTCCGGAGCCATCATGCTCTTTTTCTTGTAGCCCTGCTGCACGTATTTCATTATCTTCTTGTCGATATCGCTGAATATGGCAAAGCGGCCACAGTTGCCCATGTAGTTTGTGTCGTTATACAGCGAGAACACCGCGCCGACAAACTGCGGGTAAGGCGTGCTGTTGACCTCGAGCCAATTCACGCGGTTGCGGGTGGTTTCGTTAACGCGCTTTGCGCACTCGAAATACGCCTTCCAGTCCCACTTTTCGCCGGTCTGCTCCTCGATGAATTTGATGGCGGCCTTGACGTCGTTTGCAGCGTACGTCTGAACGTCCTCCTGCTTATGGCGCATGGGTGCAACGAGCTGGAAGGTCGGTATGCCGTACTCGCGCTCAAGTCGCTTTGCGATGAGACCGTTGCCCATGAGCGAGCCGTCGCAGGTCGTGTTGACCTGAACGGCGCACTTGCCGAGCACAGGGAAGTCGTCGTCAATGGAAACGCCCGCCTCCGCCTCCGGCATCGGGCACACGTCGCCGGGGATGCCGAATTGCTGTGCAACGTCGAGATAATGCAGACCCGAATTCTGGTTGAGCAGGTTTGCCGAGAACATCGTGGGCACCTCTCGCAGTATGCAGTTGAGCGTCGGGAAGCCCATCATGACCGCCGTCATCGCGTTTTCGTCCCACAGCACGCACTTCTCGGAATACTTCACATCGTTGCCGGTCCTGCGGTCGCCTCTTATGGAGTTGTCGATACAGGTTGCGACGTCCTTAACGACGAAGTTCATGGCCGTGTGGGTTATGCGAAGCGCCTCGTCGCGCATACCGATCGTGAATTTATCCATCATGTGCGGCACGGCAAGGTAGTTTCCGAACCAGCGATAGCGGAACATCGCCTTGACGTTGCGGGGCTTAATTATGACCTTTGCGAGTATCGACAGGAGGTAGAGCCATCTTGTGTAATCATACAGAGTGTCCTTCAGACCGCGCCACTCACGGCGGCGGCGCACCTTGCCCTGATCATACAAAACGCCCAAGCGCCGCTCTCCCTTGCGCACCTTATCATTTACGACGATAGCCATTACTTCGCACCTCCCTGCAGCTTCTTGATCTCAATGCTTTCTACGAACGCCTGAACTCTCGTGCGCATCTGACCAACGGATGCGCTGATGTTATAGGGACGGTCGACCGAAAGTACGGGATAGTTATAGTCGTCTCTGAGCATTGTCGAGCCCAGAAGTCTCTCGTATGCCCACGGGTCGCAGAACTTTATCTGCTCGTAGATTATGCCGTCCGCGCCGTATTCCTTGGCAAGGTCGTTTACATACGCCTTGCGTCCGTAGACCTTCTCCATGTTGAACATACGCGGGCAGTGTCCGTTATAAACATAGTGGCGGCACACCTGAGTGAGCGCGTCTTCTTCATCGTTAAGCGCAATTTCCATTCTGCCGGGCAGTGAGCCGAAGCAGAAGCGGTCGGCGCATACATAGGCTCCGGTCTCCTCGATGAGCTTTATAAAGCCGCTGTCATCGACCTCGGAGCCGACTATCATTATGCGCGCACGGTAGGGCTTATCCTCCGGCTCTCGCGTCTTTAGCTCCTCAAGCGTCTCCTCAAGCTTATCGATTATGAGATACTGCGGCATGACGTAGGTCGCAAGCGTGAGGATGTGGAACTCGTATCCCGTTATCCTCGGCTTCTCCTCCTTGCGGAAATTGCCGATCTCGGTTATCACGCGGCAGACGCGGTTGTGCGTCTCGACCGCTTTTCTTATTGCGGCGTCGGAAACGTCAATGCCGTATTTTTCGCTAAGCGGCGTGAGAATGTGATTTTTGCACTGCAAAACAAGAAGCTCAACTCCGTTATCATCCGCCTTGAGCGGTATCTCCATGAACTCGTGGAAGAACTTATCGTTCCCCGCGCCCATGGTCTTGAGAAGCTCCATATTCTCGACGCAGCGGTTTATCATCGTGCAGCCGTCCGGCGCAATGACGCAATCGGCGAAATTGAAGCCGCCTTCGATGGCTCGCTCAAGCAGCGCTCTTGACGTTTCGCAAAGGAAGCTCGTCATGTAATACGTTGCAATGTCCATCGAACCGGTGTTCGGCGCATGCAGGCGGATGCCGAAGGCATTGCCCAGATTCATAAGCGGCTCCGGTGTGTTCTCGCAGACATACGCGACGCAGATCTTGCCGTCCTTTTTGGCCTTAGTGATGAGCTGATTGTTCGCTTCCTGCAAAAGATTTTCAAAATATTGCAGATGCTTCAGGTCTCTCATTGTCTTACTCCCCCATTTCTTGTTAATACTATTACCGATCCTTTCGGATATTGCCTGTTAACAGTTTATCAGTTTAAGCAC
>USPI01000191.1 GCA_900556535.1 uncultured Eubacteriales bacterium
GTCGGAGCTGCACATTTCGCGCACCTCGTTAAGCGGGGTGAAGGCGCTCATATTTGCTTTTCCGAAGTGCGAAAAGCCGTTTTCCTCGGCAAGCGTCATAAGTCGGGTCATATTGCCTGTTCCTCTTGACAAAGCAGTGAACTACTGCTAAAAAATATGTATATTATTATATTTAGGGGGAATGTCCGTGTCAAGCGTTCGGGTGCAATGCGCAGGTAAAAGCTATACCGTCAGCTTCAGGGACGGCGAAACGCTGCTGTCCGCTCTGCGCTCTGCAGGATTTTCCGTACCCGCCGCCTGCGGAGGCCGCGGCAAATGCGGCAAATGCCGGGTCGCGGTAAACGGTGTGCCCCGCCTTGCGTGCAAGACAGTGCCCTGCGACGGAGACGAGATAACGCTCCCCGAAGCGGCGGGCGGCACGATACTTACGCAGACCGTTGCCGTCCCCCGCCCTGCCGAAGCCGAGACCGGCTGCGCCGCTGCCGTTGACCTCGGCACGACCACTGTTGCCGTGCGCCTTTATGACCTTGAAAGCGGCAGGGAGCTTGCGACCCTCAGCGCATGGAGCGCTCAGGCGGCCTACGGTGCGGACGTTATTAGCCGAATACAGCACACGATAGATTTTCCCGACGGACTTTCGGAGCTGTCGGGGCTTATAAGGCGGCAGACAGAGCAGCTTATATTGCAGGCGCTATACGATTCATCGCGCAGCACAGACGAGCTTAAACGCATTTTTCTTGCGGGAAACACGGTCATGCAGCACATATTTGCGCAGCTTCCCGTCCGCTCGATCGCAGTAGCTCCGTTTACGCCGCTGGCGCTTTTTGACGGCGAAAGCCGCGATGAGCTTCTCGGCGCGAAAATAATATACGCCCCCTGCGTCGCGGGCTACGTCGGCGGCGATATAACGGCAGGGCTTCTCGCCTCCGGGCTGTGCGGCAGCTCCGAGGAAAACCTCTTTCTTGACATCGGCACGAACGGCGAGATGGCGCTCGGCGGCAGAGACGGCTTTTTATGCTGCGCGGTCGCCTCGGGACCTGCCTTCGAGGGCGCGGGCATAAGCTGCGGCATGGCGGCTCTCAAGGGCGCGATGAGCCATGTACGCTATGACAAGGGCTTTTTATTCGACGTTATCGGCGGCGGTGAGCCGCGCGGCATCTGCGGCTCGGGGCTGCTTGACCTTGCGGCGGTGCTGTTAAGGCTCGGCTGCATCGACGAGGGCGGCAGGCTCCTTCCGCCCGACGAGGTGCCGGAGAGCATGAGAAAATACGTTTCCGACGACGGCAGCGGCAACGGGATATTTCATCTCACGCCCGACGTGTATCTCACGGCAGGTGACGTGCGCGCTTTGCAGCTTGCAAAAAGCGCCGTGTGCGCGGGCATAAAGCTTATGCTGCAAAGGCGCGGCATCGAGCCGGAGCAGCTCGGCGGTGTCTGCATCGCGGGCGGCTTCGGAAATTACATTGACCCCGCGAGCGCGATGGACATCGGAATGCTGCCGAGGGTTTCGCCCGAAAAGCTGCGCTGTCTCGGAAACACCTCGCTTGCGGGCGCGTCAATGGCGGCGCTCGACCCGAAAAAGCTCGTACAGCTCAGGGAAACGGCAAAAATGTGCGATTACATCGAGCTGTCGGGACGCTCCGATTTTACACGGCTTTTCACTGAAAATATGGCTTTTTAACACACGGAGGTAAGACCATGAACATAAAATTTCCGCTCATTCTTGACGGTGCGACCGGTACGGAGCTTCAAAAGCGCGGCTACAAGGGCGATGTGAGCGCAGAGCAGTGGGTGCTCGATAATCCCGAAAGCATAGTCGAGATTCAGAAAAACTATGTCGCTGCGGGGAGCAATGTACTGTACTCCCCCAGCTTCGGCGCAAACCGCCGCAAGCTCGAGGAGCATGGTATTTTCAACAAAACCGCCGACTACAACCGCCGTCTTGCCGCTCTTTCGCAGAAGGCAGCGGACGGCAAGGCGTTCGTCGCCGGCGATATTTCGCCCACGGGACTGTTTCTTTCGCCGCTGGGTGAAGCTTCGTTCGAGGAGCTTGTGGATATTTACACCGAGCAGGCAGCAGGTCTTGAGGCGGCGGGAGTCGATCTTTTCGTCATCGAGACCATGATGACGCTCTCGGACGCGCGAGCGGCCGTGCTTGCCGTGCGCAGCGTGAGCGATAAGCCCATCATGGTGACCTTCACCTGCGACGAGTCCGGACGCAGCCTTTCCGGCACGGACGTCACCGCCGCCCTGACCGTGCTTCAGGGCATGGGCATCGACGCATTCGGTCTCAACTGCTCCGCAGGCCCCGCCGAAATGCTCCCGCAGCTTAGGCGGCTGAGAGAATTTGCCGCCGTGCCGCTCATCGCAAAGCCCAACGCCGGAATGCCCGAAATAGCGGACGGCAAAACGGTTTATAACTGCACTCCCGAGAAATTCGTCGAGCTCATGCCCGAGCTTCTGCAAGCGGGAGTTGCCGTTTTCGGCGGCTGCTGCGGCACGAACGAGGGGCACATTGCGGCGCTTGCAAGAGCTTTGGAAAACGCCGAGATAGTCCCGCCGGCTCCGCTGCACACGGATATGCTGCCGGCAAGCACCGAGAAGCTGCCGTTTTACCTGCCCGCGGACGCGGGGCACGGCGACGTGCTCACCGTTACGGAGCGCTTTGAGGACGAGCTCGACGAGGCGATGGATAACTGCGACGCCATGGTCGCATTCGGCATAGCGTCATGGGACGACGTCGAGGCTCTTGCCGATTTCCAGTACATGATCTCAAAGCCCCTGTGCATCGTCTGCGACGACGCCGAGCTGCTTGAGGCAGCCCTGCGCGTTTATCAGGGCAGAGCGCTTTACGAGGGCGCGCTGTCCGAGGCAGAGCTCCTGCCGCTGTGCGAAAAATACGGCGTTATAATATGACAGCGCACAGACTTTGTGATTAACTAAAACTCCTTATATAAAGATATAAAGCACACCGATTGCGGCAATAAGGCCCTCTGAATTCGACAACCGTTTTCTTGTTCTGCCAAGTAAGCAGGATAGACAAGCACAAAGAAACATGCTATAATTTCCACAAAAACACCAAAAGACCACGTTAACATGTCAGGTCGCTGT
>USPI01000192.1 GCA_900556535.1 uncultured Eubacteriales bacterium
CGAGGACTTCGGCCGCGGCTGTCCCGTGGACTGGAACCCGATCGAGAAGCGCTATAACTGGGAGCTGGTCTTCTGCGAGCTGTACGCCGGCGGCAAGTACAAAAACGCCGACGGCGGCGACTATGAATATTCCCTCGGCCTCAACGGTCTGGGAACCTGCGCTACTCAGTATTCGTCGGAATACATGGACGTGACCGTCTGGCGTGACGGGAACAAATATCAGCTGCACTTCAAGAAGGGCAAGGCCTGCGGCAAGAAGGGGCAGGAGCTTATGGTCGAGCCTGCCGACCGGAAAAAGACCGGTACGCTCATCCGCTGGCGGCCGGACATCGAGGTGTTCACGGATATCGACATTCCGGAGGAGCACTTCGCAAGCATGCTGCACCGGCAGGCCGTCGTCAACGCGGGCGTCACTTTCCGGCTGCGGATACAGAAAAACGGCAAGTTCGAGACGCGCGATTTCCTCTACGAAAACGGCATCAAGGACTACGTCGCGGAGCTTGCGGGCGAGAACCCGCTGACCCAGCCGGAGTTCATCTCCGCCGAGCGCAAGGGGCGCGACCGCGAGGACAAGCCCGAATACAAGGTCAAGCTCTCCGCCGCCTTCTGCTTCTCGAACCGCGTGAC
The DNA here is from genome assembly GCA_900556535.1 of uncultured Eubacteriales bacterium. GTDB lineage: Bacteria > Bacillota > Clostridia > Oscillospirales > Oscillospiraceae > F23-B02. Next base: position 628 of record USPI01000192.1, read on the forward strand.
CGCGCTGGAGTATTACCACAACTCCTCGTGGCTCGAAAACGGCGGCGCGCCCGACAAGGCCGTCCGCACCGCCTTCACCTACGCGATAGACGCGTACATCAAAAAGCAGGGCAAGTACCAGAAGAACGAGAGCGCGATAAAATTCCAGGACGTGCAGGACTGCCTCGTCCTCGTCACGAACTGCTTCTCTACGCAGACCTCCTACGAGAACCAGACCAAGAAGGCCATCAACAACAAATTCATCCAGACCGCGATGACGGAATTCTTCAAGGAGCGGCTGGAGATATACTTCATCGAGAACAAGCCCGAGGCCGACCGCGTGGCGGAGCAGGTGCTGATAAACAAGCGCAGCCGCGAGACGGCGGAGCGCGCGCGTATCGGCATGAAAAAGAAGCTCTCCGGCAACATCGACATCGCCAACCGCGTGCAGAAATTTGTAGACTGCCGCAGCCGCGAGCCGGAGCGCCGCGAGATATACATCGTCGAGGGCGACTCCGCACTCGGCGCCTGCAAGCTCTCGCGCGACGCGGAATTTCAGGGCATCATGCCCGTCCGCGGCAAGATACTCAACTGCCTCAAGGCCGACTATGTCCGCATCTTCAAAAGCGACGTCATAACCGACCTCATGAAGGTGCTCGGCTGCGGAGTCGAGGTCAAGGACAAGCACACCAAGGAGCTTTCAAGCTTCGATATAAACAATCTCCGCTGGAGCAAGGTCATCATCTGCACCGATGCCGACGTTGACGGCTTCCAGATACGAACCCTCATCCTCACGATGCTCTATCGCCTCGTGCCGACGCTCATCCGCGAGGGCTACGTGTACATCGCGGAGTCGCCGCTCTACGAGATAGAGAGCAAGGGCAAGACCTATTTTGCCTACTCCGACCGCGAGAAGGCCGAGATAATCGACTCGCTCAACGGCGCGAAGGCCAGCATCAGCCGCAGCAAAGGTCTCGGCGAGAACGATCCGGACATGATGTGGATGACGACGATGAACCCCGAAACGCGCAGGCTCATAAAGGTCATGCCGGAGGAGGCGGAGCGGATGTCGCAGATGTTCGACCTGCTTCTGGGCGACGACCTTACCGGAAGAAAAAATCACATTGCGGAAAACGGATATCTGTATCTTGACATGGCGGATATATCATAAGAGGTGTAAAAATGAAATTTGATAAAGCAAAAAACCTTGTTATGTTCATGCTGGTCATGTGCATCATTGCCTGTGTCGGCAGCATCATCGCAAATGACTTCAGCCTTGAGCTTGCAAATATGTTCGGGCTTCTGTCGGCGCTGTTTTTCATACTTGCCATCATAGTCATTGCGGTATTTTGCAAGTGCCCGCACTGCGGCAAGCGTATCTTTTTGGGCTTATTTAAATATAAGACCTGCCCGAATTGCAGACACGACCTTGTCACCGGCGAAAAGACCAAGGGCAAAAAACGCTGAGAGGTAGCATATGGCTAAGAAACAGTCAAACGAGAAAAAACAATTTGATAACCCGAACGTCGTGGGACTGCGTGCAGAGGTGCTTGAGCAGCCGATAACCGAAACGCTGGAGCAAAACTATATGCCCTACGCGATGAGCGTTATTATATCACGCGCAATTCCGGAAATAGACGGCTTCAAGCCCTCGCACAGAAAGCTCCTGTATACGATGTATAAGATGGGGCTGCTGTCCAGCGGCAGAACGAAAAGCGCCAATATAGTCGGTCAGACGATGCGCTTAAACCCGCACGGCGACGCCGCGATATACGAAACGATGGTGCGTCTTTCCAAGGGCTATGACGCACTGCTGACCCCCTTTGTTGACTCCAAGGGCAACTTCGGCAAGGTGTATTCGCGCGATATGTCCTATGCCGCATCGCGTTACACCGAGGCAAAGCTCTCCGCCATCTGCGCCGATATCTTCGGTGATATCGACAAGGAGACGGTCGAGTTTAACGACAACTACGACGGCAGCATGAAGGAGCCCGCGCTTCTGCCCACTGCATTTCCGAACGTCCTCGTTTCGAGCAACACAGGTATTGCGGTCGGCATGGCAAGCCAGATATGCGGCTTTAACCTCGCGGAGGTCTGCCGCGCGACGATAGAATATCTCCAGGATCCGGAATGCGATCTGTTCCTGTCCATGCCCGCACCCGATTTTTCCACGGGCGGCGAGATCATCTATGACCGAGCGGAGATGGAGACTATCTATAACACCGGGCGCGGCAGCTTCAAGCTGCGCTCAAGATGGCGCTATCTGCAAAAAGAAAATATCATAGAGATCTACGAGATCCCCTATACGACGACCTCCGAGGCGATTGTCGATAAGGTTGCCGAGCTCATAAAGTCCGGCAGGGTCAAAGAGATAAACGATATGCGCGACGAAACAGACCTCAGCGGCTTGAAGCTTGCCATTGACCTTAAGCGCGGCACCGATCCCGAAAAGCTCATGCAGAAGCTTT
>USPI01000193.1 GCA_900556535.1 uncultured Eubacteriales bacterium
AATCTTCACTGCAAATATTTCGCAATTCCGTTTTCATTCTACCACCGCGCACATGGACATTCAACCGTTCCGAGGCAAAAAGATTGTCAACATTTCTCCATGAATTATTTTCCTGCCGAAACTATCTTTCCCTCGGAGGAGAGCGTCACGACGCGCAGGGGCAGCTTCTTCCCCGAGGCAGCGGCGGCAAGCATGACGGCGCGCTCAAGCCCGCCGCAGCAGGGCACCTGCATTCTCACGAGCGTGACCGAGCGCACGTCGTTTGCGGCAAAAATCTCACCGAGCTTTTCGGCATAATCGACCGCATCGAGCTTCGGGCAGCCTATGAGCGTGACGCGGTTTTGCATGAAGTCCGCGTGGAAGCCCTCATAGGCATACGCCGCGCAGTCCGCCGAAACGAGAATGTCCGCGCCGTCATAATACTCCGCCCTCACAGGCGCGAGCCGAAGCTGCACCGGCCAGTTGCGCGCCGCCCGCTTTTCGACATTTTTCGACGCCTGCGCAGCCTTCACCGCCGCCTCGTCATAGGGCGCGGCCTCGCGCTCGACAAAGCTGATGGCATTCATCGGGCACTCCGGCAGGCAGTCGCCCAGCCCATCGCAATAGTCGTCGCGCATGAGCCTTGCCTTGCCGCCGACAAGTCCTATCGCGCCCTCGTGGCACGCGCCCACGCACCTGCCGCAGCCGTTGCACTTTCCTTCGTCAATGCTTATTACCCGTCTTATCATAAACATTCCTCCATTTTTTATTTCTTCGCAGTCAGTATATATCGAAACGAAAAGCGACCGTGTGGCATATACCACACGATCGCTCAGCGTGTCAAAAAAGTCTGTGACTTTTTTGCACGCTGAAAAACGCCACATTTTTTGTGAAGCTTGCGCTTCACGAAAAATCTCGCTTCGCTCGTCAAAAAGCCTGATAGCTCAGGCGTTTTTGATGGCTATAATCCAACTTGAGGAGGGTCTTGCCCCCTCAAGCTCCCCCGCTGCGCGGTTATCTTTCCTCAGCAGCATGGGTTTTTCGACAGTCTGAGCAACTTTATTCAGGTATAATCCTCCAAGCGGCGGATACCGCCCTTCACGGGGATGTAGCCTTCGAGATAATCCATCGCCTGCTGCGCGGTTTTGGCGACGCAGTACAGCTCAAGACAGTTTTTCGACATAAATCGAGCGCCCGCAAGCTCCTCGAGCATTTTCAGCATCGTGTCGTAGCAGCCGTTGGTGTTGAGTATCACGATCGCGCGCTCATCCCGTCCGAGCTGCTTGAGCGTGAGCATTTCGAAAAACTCCTCAAGCGTGCCGATGCCGCCGGGCAGGACGATGCAGGCGCTCGATCTCTCCTGCATGAGCTGCTTGCGCTCGCGCATGGTCTCGGTGAAGATAAGCTCGGTGCAGTCGGGGTAGAGTATGCCCGGCTCATCGAAAAACCTCGGTGCGATGCCGATTATTTTCCCGCCGTGCTCTTTTGCTCCGCGCGCACATGCGCCCATGAGTCCCTCCGCGCCGCCGCCGAAAACGATGCCGTCGCCGTGCTTGGCTATGGCTTCGCCCATTTCAAACGCCGCGTCGTAATAGCTTTTTTCAAGCTCTCGCGCCGACGCGCCGAAAATGCAGATATTCATCAGTCGTCCATGTCCTCGAATGCGTCGAGACCCTTCTTTGCCTGCGGCTTATTGTCGCCGTGCTTGACGAAGACCATCGTCACGAAGCTCATTGCGACGAAGAACGCCGCATAGGGGAAGAGCACGGTGTAGTCTATATGGCGCATCAGCGAGCCCGCAACGATGGGGGTCACGACCTGCGCCAGCATGGAGAAGGTGTAGTAATAGCCGGTGAACTTGCCGATATCCGAGCCGCGGCACATCTCGACGACCATGGGCAGGGAGTTGACGTTGATGGCAGCCCATGCAAGACCGACGAGAGCAAAGACGATGAACATGATGAGGTTTATCTCATTATACGCCGTCGTCAGGAAATAGCCCGAGCCGAAGCAGGCAGTCAGCAGGACGATACCCGCCATGATGGTGCGCTTTCTGCCGACCTTGGAGGCGATGATGCCGATGGGGATATAGCTTATAACAGCGCCGCCGGTCGCAATGAGAAGGCAGGTCGAAGCGCCGCCGAGCGCCTGTCCCATGACCTTGCTGACATACGCGGTGAACCACGTTTCGACGCCGTTATAGCCGATAAACCACAGGGAGATGGAAACGAGCAGGAAGATGAGGCTCTTCTTAACAGGCTTGGGCAGGGTCTCGTTGCCGCTGCCGTCGTCCTCTGCGAGGTTCCATTCGGGGTGCTTCTTTTCAAGCTTGCGCTGCTCCTCGAGGAGCTTGGGCTCCTTTATCGTGAGGAAGAGGATAGCGATAGCAACGAACATGATCGCGGAAACGACCATGAAAAGGGGCTGGTAGTTAACATGGTCAAGACCTGCGACCTTGCTGTTGGGGTACATGACCGCGGCAACGCCGAGGTAGATGACGCCGCCGAGCGCGCCCATGAGGTTAATGATGGCATTGCCCTTGCTGCGCAGGGGCTTGGGGGTGATGTCCGGCATGAGCGCGACCGCGGGAGAGCGGTAGGTGCCCATTGCGACGAGCAGCAGACCGAGAACGACCACGAAGGAGATGGTCTTGAAGGTGCTCGGAGCCGCGGCATAGCTGTTATCCAGCAGCGGCAGCAGGTTCATGAGAATAATGGCGCAGCCGGTGCCGAAGAGGATAAACGGCATACGCTTGCCTATCTTCGTGTTCGTTCTGTCGGAGATCGCGCCGAACAGAGGCAGCAGGAAGAGGGCGAGGACGTTATCGGCTGCCATGATGGCGCCCGAATAGGTCTCGTTGAGGTGGAAGGTGTTCGTCAGGATGAGGGGCACGATGCTGTTGTACATCTGCCAGAACGCGCAGATGGACAGGAACGCAAAGCCCGTCAGAATAGTTCGTTTGTTGTCCAGTTTCATTTTCTCCGTCAATCCTTATTTAAATAGTATGCTTTCCAATTCTACACCAAATTTCGCTCAAGCACAACAGCAAAAATTAATATAATATATTTGACTGATCTGCCGCCGCGGTGTA
>USPI01000194.1 GCA_900556535.1 uncultured Eubacteriales bacterium
CCTTGCAAGAAAATTAAATTTGTGCTATATTTTTAATAGAGAAATGTGCGAAAAGAGGTGCAAAATGAGCGGTTTCGGCGTAACTCCGCCGTGGTACGGCGATGATGAAATTGCGTTTAACGCCTATGCGATCGCAAGCGAAAAGCGGCGCGACGCACTGCGCAGGCTCGGTGTTGCCATAAGGCTTCAATCGAACAAGCGCGACGGGAATGTTCAGAATGCCCTTTGCGGCGAGATCCTCGGCTGCACCCTTGACGATTTGAGCGCCGCCGAGCTTGAATTTTTGACGAAGGTAGTAAATTACGAGCTGTGACGCGGTCACGGTCTCGTGCGGATTTTTCGGAGGGATAAAATGCTGTCGGTCGGCGATACTGTGGTGTACGGAACTCAGGGCGTGTGCACGCTCAAGGAAATAGCGGTGCTGAAAATGGGCAAAACAAAGGGCGAGTATTATATACTCAGCCCCCTGGATAACCCCGGCGGCACGGTGTATGTTCCGACGGCGAATGAGACGCTCACGAAAAAGCTCCTGCCGGTCATGACCGAGCGCGAGGCGAACGAGCTCATAGATGCGGCGGTCAGGGAGCCGCTTGCGTGGATAGCGGGCGATAACGAGCGCAAGAATGTCTGCGACGATATCGTCAAAAACGGCAGCCGCAAGCAGCTCATGCAGCTCGTCGGTATGCTTTACCGCCGCCGCGAGGAGCTCAAGGATAAGAAAAAGCATTTTCACAACGTTGACGCGCAGTATCTCAAGACAGCTGAGAGAATGCTGCACGGTGAGCTGAGCTACGCGCTCGGCATCGCGGCGGAGGACGTCGCGGAGTATGTCCGCAGCAGGGTCACGGCGCCCTGCGATACTTGACGGATACGCATGGATTGGGGTATAATACCCTGAAAAGCATCGAATTAAGGAGGAGCATATATGGGTCTTATTCCTCAGGTGACCTGCCGCCGCTGCGGAGAGAAATTCTCCGGAATGCACCGCAGATGCCCCAAGTGCGGCACGCGCAGGGTGCAGAACAGCCGCCGCGCTCCCGGCACAACGCCCGGCGCAGTCAAGGGCACGGCAGCGAACAGGCGGGCCGGCGACGACCGCAGGTGGCAGTTTATCTTCGGGGCGATACTCATCGTCGCGATAATCGCCGCGCTTATAGTAATGATAACCGTCGGACTTGACAATGCCGATAATCCGAATGCGCCGGTAATGCCGACAACGCCGCCGGAGATATCAGCGGCCCCGACTCCGACTCCGACTCCGACCCCGACTCCGACTCCCACACCGGAGATAACCTCGCTCACGATGAGCAGCCCCTACGCAAGCCCCTGCACGGAGTTTGCCATTCGCACGGGCGACAGTGTCGCGCTTACGGGCTCGCACTTCCCGATGACGGTCACGCCCGATTATCAGTGGACCTCCGGCGATCCGAGCGTTGCGAGCGTCTCGGTCGACGAGAACGGACGCTGCACGGTCACAGGCGTCGGCGCGGGCACAACGAAGGTCACGCTCAGCTGCTACGGAAAGACCGTCGATTGCACGGTTTACGTGAGAAACTGAAAAAAAGCGTAAAAAAGTGTTGACAAATCTATCGGCATCGGATAGAATAACCGTTGCCGATAAACGGACGATTGGCGCAGCTGGTAGCGCATCCGCTTGACGTGCGGGAGGTCACAAGTTCGAGTCTTGTATCGTCCACCATAAACCTGCAATTCTTATGAGTTGCAGGTTTTCTTTATATCTGAAGTATACAAGACTCAAACTTGTGACCCATTTAAGTCTCATACTGTCCTCTTTGAACCTGCAATTCATGTGAATTGCGGGTTTCCTTTTCTTCAGCTTACACATCGGCCTATGACAATATCCCCGCGTATAGATCGTGTGAAGATCATTGATAAATTTCTGCTTTAAATTGACAGAAGTAAAAGCAAAATGTTATACTAAATAACACTTAATGCTTGAGAAAAGGGGAGATTTGTTTTGATTTCTGTACAGCTGATCGTGATCGTGTTGTATTTTGCACTAACTGTCGTCGTCGGCCTGCTCGCGGCGAGAAGGTCGAAAACGGCAAGCGATTTTCACGGCGCGGAAATGGGGCTGTTCGCCATAGTCTGCGCCTCGACCGGCGAATGGCTCGGCGGAACGGCGACGAGCGGTGTCGCGGAATACGGCTTCCTGTACGGCCTTTCCGGTGCGTGGTACACGATCGCAAACGGCGTCGGAGTGATGTTTCTGGCGCTGTGCTTTGCAAAGCTATACCGCAGCCTTGAACAGGTGACGATTCCGGGCATCGTCGAAAAATTCTTCGGCGTCCGCGCGAGAACCGTGTCCAGCATCCTTCTCACGATCGTGATGCTGGCGGTCGGCCTGTCGCAGATGGTCGCGGCGGGAAAGCTGGGGCAGAGCCTGATGGGCTATGACTTTACGGCGACCTGCATCGTTTTTGCCGTCATATTCATCGTGTACACGCTTGCGGGCGGCATGAGAGCCGTTGCGGCGACGAGCGAGGTGCACCTGTTCGCCATGTACGGCGGCATGATCCTGGCGATGTTCGTGGCGCTGCACAAGGTAGGCGGCATGGCGGCGTTCAAGGAGGGCATGGCGCAGGTCGAGGCCGCGGACGGCGGCAGCTTCTTCAGCATGGGCTCGATCGGCCTTTCAAAAGTCAGCTCATGGATAATCGCGAGCCTTCTCGGCGCGAAGCCGAGCGAGATATACTTCACCTCGGGCGGCACGGAAGCGGATAACTGGACTTTAAGAGGCGTCTGCGAGGCGTTAAAGGGCAAAGGCAAGCACGTCATTATCACGAAAATAGAACACGCCGCAATGCTCTCCACCGCGAAAGAACTCGAAAAAGACGGCTTCGAATTCACCTGTTTATCCGTCGATAAAGAGGGATTTATAGACCTTGACGAACTCGAAAAGTCTATCCGCAAAGACACGATTTTAATATCGTGTATGTATGCGAACAACGAGATAGGAACTATCGAGCCGATAGAGGAAGTCGTGAAAATCGCAAAAAAACACGGAATTATCTGT
>USPI01000195.1 GCA_900556535.1 uncultured Eubacteriales bacterium
TTATTGCCGGAATGGTCAGTATGGACAGCACCGAGCCGATGAACACCGCCTCCGAGCCCTCGACGCCGTCGCGTCCGTACTCGATGCCGAGTATCGGGCATATGATGGCGGGCGGGCAGGCTGCGACTATGACGATGGTGCCGAGCATGACGGGGTCTGTGACGAAAAACCTCAGTATGCCCCACACGACGAGGGGGATAACGAGCAGCCGAACGAAGTTTATCGCATACAGCCTCGGCTGCGTGAGTGCTTCCTTTATGGAAACGTTGCCGAGCGACAGTCCCACGCTCATCATCGAAAGCGGCACGCATCCGGCCGAAATGGTATCGACCACGTCGTCAACAAGGACGGGCATCGGTATCTCGAAAATGAAGATGACCGTTGCCAAAAGCGTTGCGATGATGGGCATATTTATGATCTTCTTGAAGTTGAAGTTCTTTTCTCCGTTACTCTCCTGAAGCTGCATAACGCCGACGGTATACAGCAGAATGTTAAACGGAATGTTCGTGAGCGCCGCGAAAAAGACCATGTCCTCGTTATAAACGGCGGCAACTATCGGAAATCCGACGAAGCCGACATTGGAAAACGCGGTGAGCAGGCGGTACATTCCCGTGTCTCCTCCCTTAATGCGCAGAGCCGAGGGGGTTATGTAGGCAATGGCCATGCTTATGAGCATCATCAGCGTGAGCATTCCGATGCCGAATAAAACGTCCGCCTTTGCCATGGACATCTGCTTATTGATGACAGACGAGAGGATCATGCCGGCAAGCAGGACGTTAATGACGATTTTGCTGAGCCCCTTGTTGAATTCGGGACCGACGATTTTGAGCTTTGCGCACAGATAGCCGATGCCCATGAGAATGGTGAGCAGAGCCATCTTTTCGATCAGTACAAGCATATTGCGATTCTATTCCTCCGTGGATATTCCGCTCAGAAGCTTATCATAAGCTTTGCTATCTCAAAATAAATGAGCAGCGAGACAGCGTCCGTTATAGTAGATATGAGCGGGTTTGCCATGACCGCAGGGTCTGCGCCGAGCTTTTCGGCGGCTATGGGCAGCACGCTGCCGACTACCTTTGCGAACATGACGATAAAGACAATGGAAAGACTGACGACTCCCGCGACGGTGAGCGTTACGGCGTCGTTTCCTAAAAGAAGCTTATCAACGAGAAGCATCTTGACGAAGTTTACCGCGGCGAGCGTGAGTCCGCACAGGACGGCGACCCTGAACTCTTTCCAAATAACAGGGCCTACGTCCTTGGGCTCGGTATCGCCCAGAGAGATGCTTCGGATGACGGCGGTGGACGCCTGCGCGCCGGAGTTGCCGCCCGTGCCCATGAGCATGGGGATAAAGCCGATGAGCACCGCCTGCACGGCAAGCGCGTCCTCAAAGGAGTTTATTATCATACTCGTGAACGTCGCCGAGAGCATCAGGAACATCAGCCACGGCACACGCCGCTTCCACATATCCATTGCACTCGTGCGCGAATAGGGCTTATCCGACGGGGTCATTGCCGCCATAAGTTCGAAGTCCTCGGTGGCCTCAGCTTCCATAACGTCGATGACGTCGTCGACCGTGACGATGCCGACAAGGCGGCCTTCCTTATCCGTGACGGGCAGCGCCATGAGGTCGTAGTCGGAGATCTTCTCCGCCGCCTCCTCCTGGTCGTCATGGGTCATGCAGAATACGATATTCGTATCCATGATGTCCTCTATAACGGTCTCGTCATCGGACAAAAGCAGGTCCTTTACCGACAAAACGCCCTCAAGCTTTCTGTCGGCCGAGGTGACGAAGCAGGTGTAGATGGTCTCCTTATCCTCGCCTATCCTGCGGATGCGCGCGATGGACTCGCGCACGTTCATGTATTTTTTCAGATCGACAAACTCGGCCGTCATGATGCTGCCGGCGGAGTTTTCGGGGTAATTGAGATACTGGTTTATGAGCCTTCTCGTTTCCGGCGTTGCGGTGCGCATGACACGCTTGACGACGTTCGCGGGAAGCTCCTCCATCATGTCGACAGCGTCGTCAACGTACAGCTCTTCGATGATGGCTGACAGCTCGGAGTCGGTTATCGAGTTTATTATCTGCTCCTGCTCGGGCGTATCGAAATTTGCGAAAACGACCGCGGCGGTCTCCTTGGACAGAAGTCTGAAAACCATCGGCATTCGGTTGTCGCCTATCTCGGTCAGAAACTCGGCAACGTCGAATTCGTTCATGTCCTCGAGCCGAAGCTGGAGCTCCTTCATTCTGCGCTCGTCGAGGAGCTGCATCAGCTCTCCCGCCTGTATATCGCGCATTGTCTCAAAGTCCATATTCTCCATGTTTTCCATTTAGGAGCCTCCTTTCAGAGTCGGTACGGCCCTTTGAGGGTCATTTGCCGAGGTACTCCGCCTGCTCATGGCTGAGCGAGTCGATGCCGACGCCCATAGCGCGCAGCTTGCATCTTGCGACCAGCTCGTCTATCTCGCGCGGAACGGAGATGACGCCGGGCTTTACGCTGTCGCGGTTATCGGCAAGGTATTTTGCGGAAAGAGCCTGTATCGCAAAGCTCATATCCATGATTTCCGCCGGGTGACCGTCAGCCGCGGCAAGGTTTACGAGCCTGCCCTCGGCGATGGTGAAGAGGGTCTTTCCGTCGGGCATGACGTAGCCCTGGATATTGTGGCGTGCCTCGTATTTTTTGACCGCCGTTTTTTCGAGCGCGTCCATATCGACCTCAACGTTGAAGTGACCTGCGTTACTGAGTATCGCACCGTCCTTCATGAGCGGGAAGTGCTCTGCGGTTATTATATCTCTGCCGCCGGTTACGGTGCAGAAAATATCGCCTATTTTTGCGGCCTGCGCCATGGGCATGACCTCGTAGCCGTCCATGACCGCTTCAAGTGCGCGTATGGGGTCGGTCTCGGTGACGATGACCTTTGCGCCCAGGCCCTTGGCGCGCAGCGATACGCCCTTGCCGCACCAGCCGTAGCCGGAGACGACGACGTATTTGCCCGCGACGATGA
>USPI01000196.1 GCA_900556535.1 uncultured Eubacteriales bacterium
TTTATTATATCGCCAAATCGGAAAAAGGTCAACAGTCCGCGGACTTAGCTTTCGCCGAGCTTACGCAGCGCCTTTTTGAAATTAACGGCAAACATGACGGAGGTGAACATGACGGCGAGAAGATCCGCGACGGGCTCTGCCGTGTAGACCGCCATGGTCTTATCGGCAAGGATGCAGGGCATTATGTATATAAGCGGCAGCAGGAGTACGAATTTGCGCATTACGGCGACGATTATCGAGCACAGCGCATAGCCGATGGACACGAAGGTCATTTGGCAGGCGGTCTGCACACCGAAAATGAACATCGCGCCGCAGTATATGCGCAGAGCCTTTGCGGTGAAGCCGATAAGCTCCGCGTCGGGGGTGAATATGCCGGCAAAGACCTGCGGGAAGAGCATGACAAATGCCCACAGCGTTACGGCATATATGACGCAGACCTTGAGCAGCACGAAAAAGCTCTCTTTGACTCTTGCGGCGTTTCCTGCGCCGAAATTGTAGCTCGTTATAGGCTGCGCGCCCTGCGCTATGCCCTGAAGCGGCAGCATCGCAAACTGCATGACGCTCGACAGTATCGTCATTGCACCCACGGCGATGTCTCCGCCGTAGCGCAGCAGGGAGGAGTTAAAGCACATGGAGATGACGCTTTCGCTCGCCTGCATCATAAAAACGGCAAGACCGAGCGCTATGCACGGCGGCATGAGCTTAAGCCCGGGGAGGAGATTTTCGGCTCTGAGCTTGAGAACAGATTTCCTGCCCGTTAAAAACGCGATGACCCACACGCAGGAGACCGCCTGAGAGATGACCGTTGCAAGGGCGGCGCCTCTCACGCCCATGCCGAGCGCGAAAATGAACACGGGGTCGAGCACGATGTTGAGAACAGCGCCGATGAGCACGGTGAGCATCCCCGTTTTCGCAAAGCCCTGCGCGGTTATAAAGGCGTTGAGACCGAGCGTCATTTCGACAAAAAGCGTGCCGAGCGCGTAGATGCGCATATAGCTTGCGGCATACCCCACGGTGTTTTCGCTCGCGCCGAATATGAGAAGCAGCTCCTCGCACCATATGAGCATGACCGCGGTGAGCACGAGGGATATTATTATCTGCATCGTCACGCAGCCGCCGAGCGTTTTTTCAGCGGAGGCATGATCGCCCCTGCCCATGAAGATAGACGCGCGCGGTGCGCCGCCCGAGGCGACGAAGGAGGCAAAGGCGGAGATTATGAGAATAAGCGGCAGACACACGCCCACGCCCGTGAGAGCAAGGCTGCCCACCTCGGGGATGTGACCGATGTAAACTCTGTCAACGATGTTATACAGCATATTTACAAGCTGCGCGATGACGGTCGGTATCGCGAGCTTGGGCAGCAGCTTTTTGACCGGCTGCGTGCCGAGAAAAGTTTTGTCGTCCTGCATTTTGGGGTTCTTCTTTCGTGTAAAAGCGTTATAATCAATGTACCGATATTAGCACTTTGCAGGTTTCGCGTCAACATGATATAATGTCTGCCGAGGTTATGAAATGAACGAAAAAAAGCTTGAAAAATCAATATCCGTCCTCGGCAGCGCGGTGCTTGCGGCGGCGTTTTTCCTGTGGTGCGCAAACAGCGGCTGCGGCGCTGCGGGCTATATTGCCGCTGCGGTGAGCGCGGCCTTGATGCTGTGGCTGTGCCTTAAATTCGTGCCGGTGCTCTGCGCCTTTTTGCGCAGTCCGGAGCGCGATATTTGCCCTGCGCGGGAAAGCGTCGGGGTCTGCAGGAAAATATTCGCTGCGATACTGCTTTGGGATGTCACGATTCTCGCGCTCGGCTTCGTGCTGCGCCGTGCGCTCGGCTTCGGCGAGAGCGTGGGGGAGTATTTTGACTTCTGGCTGTGCACCGACAGCAGGCATTACATGGACATCGCGCGGGATTGGTATCTCTCCGAGGGCAGCATCCACAGGCTCGTGCAGCTCGTGTTTCTGCCGGGCTACCCCATAGCCGTGCGCGCCGTGTCGTATCTCACGGGCAGCATACTCTCGGCGGGTCTTGTTGTTTCGGCGCTGAGCTTTGCCGGAGCGGGCTGCGTTCTGTATAAGCTGCTGGCGCTCGATATGGACGAGGGGGCCGCAAGGCGCGCGGTATGCTTTTTTGCGCTGTCGCCCGCGTCGTTTTTCTTTGCCGCCCCCATGAGTGAGAGCCTTTTTATGTTCTGCTCGCTTCTGAGCCTGTATCTCATGCGCCGTGGCAGGACAGTTCCGTCGGTGCTCTTCGGCGCCTATGCCGCATTCACGCGCTCCTTGGGGGTAATACTGCTCGTGCCGCTCGCGCTTGAGCTTATCCGCCGCCGCGCGAGGGTGCGCGAATATCTTGCGCTTGCCGTCGTGCCGCTCGGCTTTGCCGCGTATTGCCTTATTAACTACGCGGTCTCCGGCGATGCGTTCAAATTCATGTACTATCAAGGCTCACATTGGGGGCAGCGCCTCGGATTGTTTTTTAACACCGCCGCGTATCAGACGGAAAACCTGCTCTCAAGCCCCGCGGACCGTGTGCTCGGGCTTTGGCTGCCGAATGTTCTGGCGCAGCTTATAGCTCTCGCGCTCGTCATCGCGGCGGCAAAAAAGCTCAGAGCTTCGTACACCGCGCATTTTATCGCCTATTTCGTCGTTGCCGTCGGCGCGACGTGGCTGCTGAGCGCCCCGCGCTATCTTGCGGCAGCACCTGCAATTCCCGCCGCCTTGGGGCTCCTGACGGACAAAAACGAGAGCCGATTTCTGACGGCGGCACTGAGCTTTGCGGCGTTTTTGGCATATTTTGTACCGTTTTTGCTGAGATGGCAGGTATGGTGATAAAATCGCACAAATTTTTCTTGTAATCCCGTGCACACTGTGGTATAGTAATAGGGCTAATGATCGAATAATCGAAAGGGTTGAATATAAATGTCTACTATCAAAATCATTCTCACCATTCTTCAGCTTCTGTCCGGCCTGGCCGTAACCGTCGTTGTTCTCATGCAGAGCGGCAAGAG
>USPI01000197.1 GCA_900556535.1 uncultured Eubacteriales bacterium
GCAGCCTTGGAGACAACACAGGCGCTGAAATACTTTCTCGACATACTGTCGGAGAACGACTACGAAATGACGCCGGAAGAGGTGTATCAAGCGTCGATAGAGACGGTACAGGAGTTTCAGACGTTGTAGACGACAGACGATACAGACGCTGAAAAAGACCATGCTCGAGTGAGCATGGTCTTTTTTGCGTTATCTTACTTTTTCTCGGCGGAGTATTCCGAGAAGGGGACGAACTTGAAGCCGTCGGAGGTAATGAGCTTGCTGAAGTCGAGCTCGTCATACAGCTTCGTGGTCTTGACGGTCGCGCTGCTTGCCCAATCGGCTATCTGCGAATCGTAATCCGCGGGGGCGGCGATGTAGGAAAGGGGCACGGTCTGCTGCTGATAGCTGCTGGTCATATAGGTCACGAGGTCGGTGCTCTTGGTCGGCAGACGCATTATGACATGGTAGCCGTGCTGCGATTCGACGACGCCGGAGACCTCGTATTCCTTGAGCTCGCGGCTTGCGGTGTCGTACTCGGAGACCATGGTGCCGGTGGTGAAGCAATAGCCGTTGGGGAATGCCTCCTTGCCGGGGTCCTCGCTGTACTCGGTCATGAGCTCCTTAAAGCGCTCCCAGCGCTTCTCGTTGTCGCTTATCGCCTGAAGCTCCTCGGAGAGCTTCTGCGCCTGAGCCTTCTTCTCCGCCTTCTCGGAGTCGGACAGCTCCTTGGAGCTCGTCTTGCCGTCCTCATCGGTCACATCCTCGCTGGTGCGGAAAAGGATATGCGCGGAGGTGACGTAGTTATTTTCCTCGGCATAGGCAAGCACCTTGTCCTCACTGAGCTTCTCGCCCTTGGCGCCGTAGAGCTCGTTAAAGAGGTTATTGTACAGATAGTTGAGGGTGCGCTGGTTGGTATAGCTTTCCTCGGTGTAGTTATAGGTCGCAAAAAGTGCGGCACTCTCGCCCTCGCCCTCGGCGTTGTAGTTTTTCTTGAGCTGCTCTATCTCGTCCGCGACCGCCTGTTTATCCTCATCGGTCACGGTGACGCCCAGCTCCTTGGCCTTGGCCTCCATCGCGTGCAGCCTCGTGACGGACTGCGTTGCGCGCTTGACGCACCACTCGATATTGGTCATCTCGTCGTCAAAAAGGAACTTGCCGTTCCAATCGACGGCGGTGCCGGAATAGCTCTTATAAAGATCCGTGAGCTCGCTCACAGCCTGGCCGAGCCAGATCATATATTCGTCATAGCTGACGTCGGTGCCGTTAACGGTCATGACGGTGTCGTTCTTCGTACCGCCCGCGCAGCCGGTCAGGCACGCACAGAGCATAACGAGCGCGAGCATAAATGCGGTTAGTTTTTTCATAAAAAGTATCTCCTGTCGGATGTATTCCAGACCATTATAGTACAACGCAAGGGAATATTCTACGCTTTTTTGTAAATTGTCAGACTATATCGCATATACGGCAGTCAATTTCGCCCTCGTCGCCTATTTCGAGCTTCGCCCACGTCCTGCGCGGGGGCTTGCCCGCGGTGCCGGGGTTGAGAACGAATATGCCGCCTATCTGCTCGAAGCCGGCTCGGTGGGTGTGGCCGAACATGGCGATCTGCGCCGAGCAGCACTGCGCCGCGTAAAGCAGCACGTCGAGCTTGCCGCCGCGCACGGCGTAGCGGTGGCCGTGGGTAAGAAACGCCGTGACGGGGCCGAGCCTGACGAGCTTGTAGCCCTCGCCGTCGTCCACGCCGTCGCAATTGCCGGGGACGCAGCACACGGGGATGTGCGGAAACCGCGCCGCGACCTCCTGCGCATCGCGCATGCCGTCGCCGAGGTGGATGACCTGATCGGGCGCGTAGTCCTCGATTGCCTTTATCATGCCGGCCTTCGAGCCGTGCGTGTCGGAAAATACAGCGATCTTCATATCATGCCTCCGAAAATAATTTGTAAAGCCCGCCGTGCATGGCGAATATAATGACAGCGGGTGATAAACGATGAATGATCTTGAAAGGCTCGGCCGCCGCCTCTCCGAGAGCGGCAAAAGCGACGAGCTGCGGCGGCTTGCCGACTCCGACGAGGGCAGAGCCGTGAGCCGAATGGTTGACGCCGAAAAGGTCGGCAGGGCCGCGAGGGACGGCGACATGGCCGCCCTGCAGGACGTACTGCGCACGGTCCTGATGACCGACGAGGGCAAAAGGCTCGCCGAGAGCCTTAAAAAAGCGATGCAGTGAGGTGAAGGAGCGTGAGCGATTTTGAGGATAAGCTCAATAAGCTGCTCAATGACCCGCAGGAGATGGAGCGGTTTGCAGGCTTTGCAAAGTCGTTCATGTCGGCGGGCGGAGATGAGCCCGAGCGCGGGGAGAATAGCATCGACCCGGGGCTTCTAAAAAGCCTGAGCGGTATGCTCGCGGGCACGGGCGGGCGCGACACGCGCCTGCTCGAAGCGATGCGTCCGTACCTTTCGGAAAAGCGGCGCGGCAAGATGGATAAGGCGATGAAAATAGCGCGGCTTGCCGGCATAGCGGAGCTTGCCGCGGGGCAGCTCGGAGGCGACGACGATGGCGGCGTATAATCTCTATCGCGGCAACGGCAGCCGTGCCGAGCGCATCGAGGAGCGCCGTGACGCGCAGCACAAGGGCAAGCAGCCCGCTCCGATGCCGAGGCGCACGGAAAAGCCTCCGGCGGCAAAGCTGCCGTTTTTGGGCGAGCTGCCGAAAAAGCTGGGCGAGCTCGAAACGGAGGATCTGCTGCTGATACTGATATTATACCTCATGTACCGCGAAAGCGGCGACAAGGAGCTTCTTATCATTATGGGCGCCATGTATCTGCTGTGACGGGATCGGTTTTGCTCATTCTGCGTCATTTGTGCGTATACAGTCTGCCGAGCGGATTGAATAATTATCCACGGAGGATAAATAATCCGAGCAATAACACAGGACAATAAAATCTGAAAAATCAGTTAAGTCCAAAAAAGACTTAGCATACAATGCATGGCGCAACTGTCGTTTAGGTACGTA
>USPI01000198.1 GCA_900556535.1 uncultured Eubacteriales bacterium
GAACGACGGATATAACGCGCCACTGAGTTTTGGATACCATGCTTTCACCTTAAAACGTTTTTTGATTAAAAAATTATACTATATCGGAGCCTTAACTTGTTAACTCCGTATGAATTCAAAAGAAAAATTTTCACCTTGGCAATAATAAAAGCGTAGTAATTTTGTAACCGTTGTGGTAGAATATTAAAAATCATAAGCAAAAAATCGCAATAAGGAAGTATTTATATATGGATGCAGAAAAAATAAGAAGCTATGCCGAGCTTATCGCCCGCGTAGGCGCAAACGTTCAGCCCGGACAGGACGTCGTCATATCCGCGGAGCTTGACAGACCGGAGTTTGTCGAAATGCTCGTGCGCGAGTGCTATGAGGCGGGAGCCGCGCAGGTGCGCGTTGAGTGGAACTATCAGCCGCTGCGCCTTATGCATGTTAAGTATCAGACCGTCGAGCGCCTCGGCGAGGTGCCCGAATGGGAAAAGCAGAAGCTGCTTGAGCGCGCCGAGAAGCTCCCCGCGATGATATATCTTGAGTCGGCAGACCCCTCCGGACTTGATTCGCTCGATCAGGATAAGTGGGGCAGGAGCCTTCAGCTTCGCTGGCCGGTCATCAAGCCCATCCGCGACTCGATGGAGAATAAATACCAGTGGTGCATTGCCGCCGTGCCCGGAAGCAAGTGGGCCAAGAAGGTGTTCCCCGGGCTTCCCGAGGACGAGGCGGTCGAAAAGCTCTGGGAGGCTATATTATACACCTCCCGCGCGGACTCCGACGGCGTGAGCGCATGGCGCGAGCATAATGCGGACCTAAAGCGCCGCTGCGAGTACCTCAACTCGCTCAAGCTGCGCAGACTTTATTACAAAAGCTCCAACGGCACCGATTTCAGCGTCGGACTTATCCCGCAGGCGCAGTTTCTCGCCGGTGCGGAGACCGTTCTCGGAAGCGGCGTGGAGTATAACCCCAATATCCCCAGCGAGGAGGTCTTTACAAGCCCCATGCGCGGCGATGCACAGGGCATAGTGTACTCGACCCGCCCGCTGTCCTACCGCGGCACGATGATAGAAAATTTCAGCATCCGCTTTGAAAACGGCGCGGTGAGCGAGGTGCACGCGGAAAAGGGCGAGGAGGCGCTGCGCAGCCTCGTGAATATGGACGAGGGCTCGAAAATGCTCGGCGAATGCGCGCTCGTGCCGTATGACAGCCCGATAAGAAACAGCGGCATTATGTTCTTTAACACCCTTTTTGACGAGAATGCCGCGTGCCACCTCGCCCTCGGCGACGGCTTTACCGGCTGCATCAAGGACTATGAGAATTATACCCTCGAGCAGTGCCGCGAGATGGGTATAAACAACTCCATGGTCCACGAGGACTTCATGATAGGCTCTGCCGACCTCGACATCTTCGGCGAAACGCAGGACGGTGAGCGCGTGCAGATATTCAAAAACGGAAACTGGGCGTTTTGACAAAGGAGCCGTAAAATGCAGACAGAAAACGATAAAATCAGATATTCCGTGAGCCGAAAGAGCATTTTCGTGAAGCTGTCGGCGCTGCTTATGCTTCTGTCGGCGGTGTTCCGATTTTTCGGCTACTGGGGCTTTTGGTCAAATCAGTCCGCACAGTTCAATATTTTTCAGATAGGTCTGCCGATATTGTGCAACCTCATGTTTGCCGCCATCATCGTCTATGCAGGACGCAGATTTTTCAGCCTGACCTTCATTCCGGTCATGCTGGGCGTGATGTTTTTCATCATCAAGGCCTTCGGCTTCGGCAACATTCTGCAAACCGTGCTGTGCGTGTGCCTGTATCTTGCGATCGCGTTTATCTACACGGCGACGGTTTTCGGCGTGATACGCACGAAGTGGCTGCTCGCCCCGCTGTTCGGTCTGCCGCTGCTTGTACATATTTTCGTTCTTGATAAGGATATGTTCGCTCCGGCAGGGAACACGGTGAGCCTTAACGATTGGCTGCCGGAAATATCGGTGCTGTGCATCATGACGGCGCTGCTGCTTATCTGCTTTGCGATGAAAAAGCGCGATTTTGCCGCGGAAAAGGCCAACAGTGCGGAGCAGCAGACCATAGACCTTCTGCTCAGCAACGAGGAACCGAGCCCGTCGGAGCTTGAAGAGGCTCCGGAAACACAGGAGGGTGAAAGCAATGAGTGAAAATAAGAATATAAACCCCGATAATTCCGACACCGTCATAGTCAGGACCGGCGATGTAGCGCGGCGTCTGAGCGAGGAGAAAACCGTTTTGGACACGCGCCCGGAAAACAGCCGCAGCCTTTTTGACGATCCCGAGCTTGAGGCTATCATCCGCGAGACGGAGGGCTATGACCTCGAGCCGGAGGATAATACGTACGACGATGAGCCGTACACTCCGCCGCAGGAGCCCTCTGAGCCGGAGTACGATGACGAGCGTCCGGAATCAAATGCGCAGCGCGTTGCGCGCGAGCAGGGTGAAAAGCTTGAGCGCAAAAAGAAAAAGAAGCTCATTCTCATAGGCGTCGGCATCGTTGCGCTGCTCGCCGTCGTTTTGTGCGTCATACTTGCCGTTCGCAGCGGCGACACCGATAAGGACTATCAGGCGGCGTTTTCCCGCGCACAGGAATACTACGCGGCGGGCGAATATGACAAGGCGCTGGATAAGCTGCGCGAGGCGATGGGCATAAAGAAGGAGGACGAGTGCCTCCTGCTCATGAGCCGCTGCTATGAGGAAAAGCTCGACTATGTGAACGCGATAGCCATTCTCGAAAGCTCGACGAGCGGCTCGGAGGAGATAAAAAGCGAAATAGAGCGCCTGAAAAAGGCGAAAGAGGAATATGACAGCGGTCAGATCGTCATCATAGGCGGCGAGCAGTACGACGTGGAAACGACGGTACTCGATCTGTCGGGCAAGGCGTTCACCTCCTCGGCGCTCAAGGAGCTGAGTAAGCTCACGGAGCTTACGAGCCTGAAGCTTGCAAATAACAAAATAACCTCCCTCG
>USPI01000199.1 GCA_900556535.1 uncultured Eubacteriales bacterium
TTGGGGCTTTCGGCTTTTTTGCATTATTTTTTGCTCTTTTTCTTCGCCGCTGCCGCAAAGAAAAGCATCAGAAGCAGATTTAAAATCAGCACGACTATGCTGCCTTCAATTTTGCAGCTCCCGCCGGAGACGACAGGGTCGCCCGAAAGCGCCATGTTGTATAAATGCGGATAATCCTCCGCCAGCGACACTCCGCCCAAAATGATAGCACCGACACCGTTCCACAAAAAATGGATCACGACAGGCGCTATCAGAGACTCCGTGTATTCCAAAACCGCCGTCATAAAAAGGCTCATTGTTATAACGTTCAGGACCGGAAGAAGCCCTGCCTCGAACGCTCCGCCGTGGGCAAGCGTAAACAGCGCCGTGGATACGATAACGGCGGCGGCAATATTGTAGCTGCTTTTTATCATTTGATACAGGTATCCGCGGATAAGCATTTCCTGCATGATCGTGTTGAGAAGCGCCGACAGAAGCCACAGCCAGAGCATTGAAATCTCATTTCTGCCCTCAAATCGTATTGCACCCGCGAGATATAATATTCCGACCGCGCCGCCGAGCCAAACCGCGCCGGTCACGAGGCCGAGCGCAATATTATAAGCAGGTCTTTCCGCGAGGTGCAGGCGTATTTTTCTTTTGTCAGCGAGCCAAAACGCAAGCGTTATAGCCGCAACGAGCAGCAGCGGCATGAGCTCTGCCCAAAATCTCCAAATCGCCGCGTTATCCGGCTCGGGTATGGGGATGAGCGCCACGCCTATCGCCCAGCCGAGAAAGAAAATCAGCGTTTTTAATGTGACCGATACGAATTTTTTCATTCACATACTTCCCATGTATTTGGTATTCTGCCCCGAAATTATGCCACGCGCGGCAGCTAACGTCAATGGTACTTAAAGGGTGTACGAAAAAGGACGCGTTCCTAACGGAATGCGTCCTTTTTGATTGTAAAATCATTTGTGGATCATGAAGTATGCCTTCTCGCGGGCAATCGCACGATGCAGAGAAAGCTCCGCGCGCTTGAGGTCAACGTTTTCCGCATGCGCCTCAAGGCGCTGTCTGGCTCTCTTTTCCGACGCGCGGGCACGGGCAATGTCAATGGTCTCGGCCCTTTCCGCGGTGCGCGCAAGCACGATGAGCTCATTGTCGGCAATGCTTATAACGCCGCCGCTGATCGCAGCATAGTGCTCCTCGCCCTCGCATATGTACTTAACGACGCCCTCGCGCAGTGCTCCGATAAGAGCGGCATGGTTCGAGAGGATTCCTATATCGCCGTCCACCATCGGGACGAGGACATAGCTTGCCATAATATCGCACACCGAGCCGTCGGCCGTTGTGAGCTGAAAATGGATCTTATCTGCCATGGCACTTTACCTGTACTGATCGCGCTTTGCAAGAACCTCGTCGATCGTGCCGCACATGAGGAACGCCTGCTCGGGCAGGTCGTCGCAGTCGCCGCCGAGGATGGCCTGGAAGCCGCGGATGGTGTCCTCGAGCTTTACATACGCACCCTTGACGCCGGTGAAGTTCTCGGCAACATGGAACGGCTGCGAGAGGAAGCGCTGAATCCTTCTTGCGCGGTTTACGGTCGCCTTGTCTTCGACGCTCAGTTCGTCCATGCCGAGGACCGCGATGATGTCCTGCAGCTCCTTGTACTTCTGAAGCACCGCCTGAACCGCGCGCGCGGTCTCGTAATGCTCCTTGCCGAGGATGTTCGGGTCGAGTATGCGCGAGGTGGATTCAAGGGGATCGACCGCGGGGTAAATACCGAGCTCGGATATGCTTCGGGACAGAACAGTCGTTGCGTCCAGATGCGCAAACGCGGTCGCGGGGGCGGGGTCGGTCAGGTCGTCGGCAGGAACGTAAATGGCCTGAACGGATGTGACCGAGCCGTTGCGCGTGGAGGTTATACGCTCCTGCAGAGCGCCCATCTCCGTTGCCAGAGTCGGCTGATAGCCGACCGCGGACGGCATACGTCCCAGCAGTGCCGACACCTCGGAGCCTGCCTGAGTAAATCTGAATATATTATCGATGAACAGCAGAACGTCCTGACCGGACTCATCACGGAAGTTCTCCGCAATGGTAAGACCCGACAGAGGAACGCGCAGACGCGCTCCGGGCGGCTCGTTCATCTGACCGAACACGAGCGCGGTCTTGTTGATAACGCCCGACTCAGTCATCTCGTGCCAAAGGTCATTGCCCTCGCGGCTTCGTTCGCCGACGCCAGCAAACACAGAGTAGCCGCCGTGCTCGTAGGCGACGTTGCGGATAAGCTCCATGATAAGCACCGTCTTACCGACACCTGCGCCGCCGAATAGACCTATCTTGCCGCCCTTGGAATAGGGCGCGAGCAGGTCAACGACCTTGATGCCGGTTTCGAGCATTTCGGTCGAGGGGGCAATATCGATGAAGGCGGGAGCCTCGCGGTGGATGGGCATATACTCTTCGGCGTTAACGGGACCCTTGCCGTCGATGGGCTCGCCGACGACGTTGAACATACGGCCGAGCGTTGCCTCGCCTACGGGCATTTTAATGGGTGCGCCGGTGTCTACCGCGGTGCAGCCGCGCGAGAGACCGTCGGTCGAAAAGAGGGATACGCAGCGCACGCTGTTATCGCCGATGTGCTGCACGACCTCCATGACGATCTTTCTGTCTTCGAGAGTGACCTCGATGGCGTTATAGATATCCGGCATTCTGCCGGAGGGAAACTGGACATCAACAACAGGGCCTATGACCCTTCGGATTATTCCGTTTTCCATTCATTTACCTCCTTTTTTAAGGGGTTTGAGAGATTATTTTTTCTTTTTGAGCCCCAAGACGGTGCTGTGGGAGGACTATGAGATGGACGGACGCCACCGCCGTTATTTTTTCCTTTCAATGCATTCTCTTTCTGCCCACGATGGATCTTCTCTGATAACTCAGCAGAATAGAACTCAGCATAGCCCTCCAGCATTGCTTCCAGAATAATACTCTC
>USPI01000200.1 GCA_900556535.1 uncultured Eubacteriales bacterium
TGCTTTGCGGCATTGGGCACAGGGTTTTTGCCATTTGTTTTCACACTTTCCGCAAAATTATTCGGTTCCTGCGCAGATCCTCATAATAATCTGTTGAGAATAGACAAAACATACGCTATAATTTAAACTGTATAAGTATATATAAGAGCACAAAAGAACGAAGGCGAAACGGAGTTAGCTTATGACCGCAGTGAAAAAGAAAACCGTCATAACGAGCGCCATGGCTGTGCTTGCCGTGATGATCGCATACTGCTTGCGATTTGCCGGCAAGGGCAGCTTCCATCCGATGCTGTTTTCCTACTTACGCAGCTTCATCTATATTGCACTGTTTGCCGCGTGGGGCTTCTCCGTCCGCCAGCGGACCGTGCAGAAGCAGGTGCGCGGGTATATGACGGGCACGGCGGCGCTGCTCGTGTTCTGGATGGTGGCGCGTTCGGCGAAGTATTATATCTTTTGGCAGCCCGACGCCGTCCGCTATCTGTGGTATCTTTTCTATCTGCCCATGCTGTTCGTGCCGATGCTTGCGCTGCTTATCGCCATGTCGTTGGGAAAGCCGGACGAATATAAATTCCCCAAGGAAGTGCTCATTCTGTGGGTTATCTCCGGCGCATTGTTTCTGCTCGTGCTCACAAACGACCTGCACCAATTCGTGTTCACCTTCCCGAAGGACGCCGCGGTGTGGACGGACAAAAATAACGGCTACTCTGTGGGCTACTTCATCGCTGTGGGCTGGCAGGTGTTTTGCGGACTTGCGGCACTCAATACCATGCTCCTGAAATGCCGGGTGCAAAGGGGCAAGCTCCGTATTCTGCCCGTTATTCCGATGCTGCTTACTATCGTTTACAGCGCACTTTACTATGCCGGTGCGGATTGGCTGCTGTTCCTGTTCGGGGACATTGCGGCGTTTCAAAGCGTGATGTATATCCTGACGTTTGAGCTTTGCATCGCCTGCGGGTATATACATTCAAACAGCCGCTATGCAGACCTTTTTGCGTCCTCCGTCGGCACCTCGGCGGTGATAACCGACAAGGACTTTAACGTTCGCTTTGCGGCCGTGAACGCCGAACCCATCTCAAAGGAAACAATGAAAAAAGCCGCGCAGAGCCCCGTCACGACGGACGGCGGACTTACCGTTCACGCCATGCCCATTGACGGCGGCTATGCCGTGTGGACGGAAGATCTGTCGGCTCTGCATGACATGAGGGAGGACTCCGAATTCCTTGCCGACGAGCTTGCCGAAAGAAACGAAATGCTCCGCTATGAATATAAGCGCGGGGCAAAGCGCCGCAAGGTGGAGGAGCAAAACCGCCTGTACGACCTTTTGCGCTCCGACACGCAGTCGCAGCTTGACAGCATCGCCGAGCTCACGGGGGAATACCGTGCGCTTTCCGATACAGATCCCGACAAGGCAAAGACGCTGCTTGCCGAAATTGCCGTGCTGTGCAGCTACGTTAAGCGCCGCAAGCATTTGGCGCTTCTTACCGACCGCGATATAAAAATAACCGCGACCGAGCTTCAAAGAGCCTTCAACGAGTCGCTTCAAACTCTGGAGCTTTTGGGAGTGCGCAGCTCGCTATATGTAGACGATTCTCTCTCCATGCTCTCGGGCAAAACGGCAACGGCAGTGTTTGACTTCTACGAATCGGTCATTGAAGCCGACATTTTGAATTTAACGGGCATACAGGTTAGCCTTGCGCAGGCGGACGGCCTGCGCCTGACGCTGAACGTGCGCTGCAAGGCAGACCTTTCGCACCTTGCCGACGGTGCAAATGTTCTTTATGAAAAAGAGGACGATGGAGAATATCAGCGCATCGTGTTTTTTGCGAAAGAAGGTGAGGGGAAATGAGCGCATTTTCTTCCCTGCCCGAATTCTGGCAGACAACGCTTGCGTTTATCATGCTCGTGGAGATCGTCCTCGAAACCGGACTGTTCGTGTATCAGTTTCTGTGCAGCAACAAGCCCATACGCAGCGTGCCGAGCCTTGCCGTCACGGCGGTGATGATACCGCTGCTGTTCTCAATTTCGCAGGCAGACCCCGATAATATCGGCGACGCGTTCATGCTCGATGCGCCGTGGCTCATATTTGCTTTTGCCATTTTCCTCGCGGCGGCTTATTTTGCCGCAGCCCTGCCGAGCGAATACCGCCGCAAAAAGAACGAGCTCTCGCCGTTTTCGGTCAAGGAGGCCACCGACAGGCTGCCCATGGGCGTCTGCTTTGCCGATCCGAGCGGCAGAATAATACTTTGCAACGATCTCATGCGCCGCCTGTCCTTTGCTCTTTGCGGCCACGAGCCGCAAATAAAAAGCGATATGGAAAACGCCCTGAGCGCACCGGATAAGTCCGTGACCGTCAAGGACGACTGCTACGTTCTGCCCGACGGCACGGTTTGGCAGTTCCGCACGCAGAGCGTCACCGTGGACGGCGACGACCGTTGGCGGCAGATAACGGCGCACAACGTGACCGAGCTGTATAACGGTCTGCGGCGGCAGCAGGAGATAAACGAGGAGCTCAAGGAGGTCAACCGCAAGCTCAAGATAATGTACGAGCGCATGGAGGACGACGTAAAGGAAAAGGAGAGCCTCGATCTGAAGGTCTATATTCACGACACCATCGGGCGGAGCCTCCTGACCATTCGTGACATCATCGGCAGCGGCGAGGACACCGAGAGAAAGCTCGAAGCCCTGCAAAACGCCGTCGGTATGCTGGCAAGCAACCGCGTCACCTCCGTCGGCACGATGCAGGAGGTGCAGCAGACCGCAAAGCAGCTCGGCGTAGCCGTTGAGGTCGAGGGCTATCTTCCGCGCGATACCGCCGCCGAGGAGCTGACCGTTGCCGCCGCCAAGGAGTGCGTGACAAACTGCATTAAGCACGCGGAGGGCAATAAGATGTATATCCGCATTGCCCAGCGCGGCGAACGCTATGATGTTACCATAACCAACAACGGCAAAATACCCACAGAGCCGAT
>USPI01000201.1 GCA_900556535.1 uncultured Eubacteriales bacterium
TCTTGTGCGTCTTGCCGATTCTCGGCAGGGCGATTTTCTTTTGTTCGGGGTGATAATGTGAAGCTCAAGGCAAGACTTATGGATGAAGCGGCGATGAACCGCGCACTTATGAGAATATCCCATGAGATCACCGAAAAAAACAAGGGCGTAGATAATATAGTGCTTGTCGGAATACGCAGAAGGGGAGTGCCCATCTCCGAGCGCATCCGCGATAACATAAAGAAGATCGAAGACGTGACCGTCCCCTGCGGCAGTGTGGATATCCGCTTCTACCGCGACGATCTGAGCCACGAGAGCGAGCAGCCCGTCATAAACAAGGCGGACATCGGCGCGGATGTGAACGACAAAAGCGTCGTGCTCGTTGACGATGTGCTGTATACGGGACGCACCGCGCGCGCCGCAATAGAGGCGGTGTTCACGGCAGGACGCCCGCGCAGCATCCAGTTTGCGGTGCTCGTAGACCGCGGCCACAGAGAACTGCCCATAAGAGCCGATTATGTCGGCAAGAATGTTCCGACCTCAAGAGCCGAGCTCGTCGAGGTGCGCCTGCCGGAGTATGACGGCGAAACGGGCGTTTATCTTATGGACATTGATAACTGAGTCAGCAAATACCCTTAACATAAATCAAAAACTACACAAAGAGAGGTACAATCACTAATGAAAGAAAAAACCGTGATTAATGGACCCGTGTACGACGCACGCACCCTTGGCACTCCCAGAATGCTGGTTCTCGGACTTCAGCATATGTTCGCAATGTTCGGCGCGACTGTTCTCGTCCCCATCCTGACCGGACTTGACATCGCAACGACCCTGCTGTTCGCAGGTCTCGGCACTCTGCTGTTCCACCTCCTCACCCAGCGCAAGGTTCCCGCATTCCTCGGCTCATCCTTCGCCTTCATCGGCGGCTACAACGCGATCCGCACGATCGGCATTGACGCAGCCGGCAAGCCTATCTACAATAACGACCTGCTCGTTTACGCCTGCTTCGGCGTAGCCTGCGCGGGACTTATGTATGTTGTTCTGTCCATCCTCTTCAAGTCCTTCGGCGTAAAGAAGGTCATGAAGTTCTTCCCCCCGATAGTCACCGGCCCCATCATCATCTCCATCGGCCTGATCCTGTCCTCCTCGGCAATCAATAACTGCAGTGAGAACTGGATCGTAGCTATATTTGCTATACTCATCGTTATCTACTTCAACATCTGGGGCAAGGGCATGACCAAGATCATCCCCATACTCCTCGGTGTTATCGGCTCCTACGTCATCTCCATGATCGTTGACCCCGCCTCCCGCATGGCAGTTGTCGAGAAGGTCGCGGCAGCAAAGTGGTTTGGTCTGCCCATCGTATGGGAAAACAGCGTGTTCCACCTGTTCAACATGGACGTTGACACCGGCATGCTCCTGAGCGCATTCTTCACCATCGTTCCCCTGTCTCTCGCAACCATGGTCGAGCACATCGGCGACGTGTGCGCAATATCCTCCACTGTCGGCAAGAACTACGTTGCCGACCCCGGTCTGCACCGCACCCTGCTCGGTGACGGTCTTGCGACCACCCTCGCATCCCTCTTCGGCGCACCCGCAAACACCACCTACGGCGAAAACACCGGCGTCCTCGCACTCAGCAGGGTATATGACCCCCGCGTTATCCGCATCGCCGCCTGCTTCGCTATAATCTTCTCCTTCAGCCCGAAGTTCGCAGCCCTCATCACCGCAATGCCCGTAGCGACCATCGGAGGCATCTCCCTGATCCTCTACGGTATGATCTCCGCAGTCGGCGTGCGCAACGTCGTTGAGAACAAGGTCGATTTCACCAACAGCCGCAACGTTATCGTCGCAGCGCTCATCCTCGTCCTCGCGATCGGCATCAACTACTCCGTCGGCAGCATCCAGATAGGCATCGTATCCCTCTCCGGTCTCGCAGTCGCATCCCTCGTCGGCATCGCAGTAAACGCGATCCTGCCCGGCAAGGACTACGAGTTCGGCGTTGACGAGCAGGGCGACACCTCCGTCAACTTCATCGTTCGCTAAAAGAAAGCATAAAATCTACAAAGCAGCTCGTCATACGGCGAGCTGCTTTTTTGTAACTAAATTTATATGCAAATAAAAAAAGACAACCTACCGTGAAAGGTAAGTTGCCTTTGGCAGCGGATGAAGGATTCGAACCCTCACAAACGGAGTCAGAGTCCGGTGTGCTACCATTACACAAATCCGCTAAGCGCAAAAGTTATTATACAGTAAAATCGGAATTTGTCAATACCTAATCGCCACTTTTTCCGAAAATCATTTTTTCACTTACGGCTTACACCGTCCGCAGGGTGTATAACCTGCTGAGAGAGCCTCCTCGGCCGAGGAAAACCACACGCGATTTCCTTCAAGGATCTTACCGGCGGAGGTGCAGCCGGCTCTGTGGAACTTATCCGAATTGCAGCTTGCGACATATTCTCCCTCGGCGGTGCCGGCACTTTGTGCGCTCGGAGCAGGCGCGGAGGTCACGGCTGCGGCAGGCGGGGTTAAATCGCCCTCAGCGCCGCTTGTGACGGGAGCGCGGGTAATGTGTACCTCCGAGGCCTGAGCTGCTGCGTCGTCGCTGTACGCCCATGGGAGGGCGAGGACGGCGGCAATGAGCATGGCAAGGCATATGAGCGCTTTAACGCCGAAGCCGCTGCCGCGCTGCTTATAGGCTTTTGCGCCGTAGACCGCGGCTGCTATGGCGGACAGCGCGCCTATTATGCAAAACAGCGTTTTCATATACCGTTTCCTCCCTTGCAAGTATTGGTATAATAATAGTCGCACCCATGAATAAAGTCAATAATAAAGGCTTCCCGGTAAATACCGGGAAGCCGTGGCAGACTGTCGAAAAACCTATGCTGCCGAGGAAAGATAAGTGCGCAGCGGGGGAGTTTGAGGGGGCAAGGCCCGCCTCAAGTTGGATTATAGCCATCAAAAATGCCTGAGCT
>USPI01000202.1 GCA_900556535.1 uncultured Eubacteriales bacterium
TCATGTTCTGCTTTCTCTTTGCCTTCTCGCAGATGGCCTTCATTATAACGTCAAAGTCAATAATTCCCTCGCCGAGAAGGCAGCCCTTGAGGATCATGGGCATATCCTGCCACAAATGCTCGAACACAGGGTTATCAATGACCTTAAAATCCTTGAAATGCGCCGCGACGGCCCACGGCGCGAGATACTCGACATCCGCCATCGGGTCGCAGCATATGACAGCGCCGTTGCCGATATCGAACATTCCGCCGATGTTGGGATGATCCACCTCTTCAAGGATAGATGCGATCTCCCTGCCGGTGAAGTCGCAGTGATTTTCATAGGCCATCATGATATCCGTACCCTCAAGGCAGCGTCCAAGCTCCTTGAGATTTCCGACCACGAACTTCTTTACCTCGTCAAAGCTCACTGCTTTGTTATATCGGCTGTACTTGGTCTCAAGTCTGCCGTATCCGCCGCCGAGAGTGTTGATACCGAAAATGTCGCATATCTCGATGATCTTGTCAAGATAACGGTGCGCGGCCTCGACGCTCATCGCCGAGGGGCCGTTCACGGGGTGGTCCGCGCCGGACAGGCTCATCATCGGGATACAGTAGCAGACATAGTGTACGTCCGCCTCCTTCGCGAGCGCTGCCATCTCTCTTACATAGCCCATGTCGGCAAATTCGAGATATCCGCCGTCGTACTTCTCGCCCTCCGGTATCTTTTCGACCGGCATCATGGACAGAGAGTGCGCGTTCATGCGGCGGCATTCATTTATATACCACTCGAAGGATTCGCGGCCGGGCTTCAGGCTCTCCGGGCAGCGGTTGGCAAACTGCTGAAAGCCTACCTTAAAATTAAAGCTGTTGTTCATATCATAACTCCTCGGAAGCGTTTATCAGACGCCCAGCTTATCAAGAGGAATAGGCTCAAAGGTGGACTTGATGTCCACGACATGACCCTCCTCCGCGGACTTGTACGCCGCCTCGATTATCTCGATGACGTGGCGGGCATGCTCGGCGGTGCAGTAGGGTTCGACACCGTTGAGTACCCAGTCGGCGAGCTGATTTATGTCCTCGTAGATGTGCGGCTCGCCAAGCGTGGTCTGGTGGTCGGTCAGATGCGGGAGACCCATGGTGCTTCTCACGCGCTCCATGTCGAATTTGTTCGGGTCAAACAGCGTGACGACGCCGTTTTTGCCGTATATCTTGCCGTCCTGTATCTTTCCCTCGGTCCCGAAAATCATTGACATAAAGCCGTTGCCGTTGCCGAAGTCGTTTTTCAGCGAGGAATATGCCACGCCGAAAAAGCCCTCGCCGAAGTCGAGTATCATCTGGTTTGAGTCGTCGACCTCGGACTCTATCTTCTTGCCGTCGAACTTGAAGTCATGATAGCGCTGGCCGCACATACAGGTGACGCGCTTTACGGGTCCGAAAATGCCCGTCATCGCATGCAGCGCGTACACGGTGCAGTCCCAGACGGGGCCGCCGTCCGGCTTCTTGAAGTACCACGAGGGGTCTATCTTGGGCATGCCCTCGCCCATTTCCCTGTTTGCCTGCTGGCAATGCCAGAGCAGAACGCCCTCGGAGCCGCCGATGGTCCACGAGGGGATACCGATCTCGCCGGTGAGGACAGCCTTTCTAACGCGTCTGAGAGCGGGAGCGGTCATCTGTCCGGGGGACGAGACGATCTTTACGCCGTATTTCTCGGCCTCCTCGATAAGCTGCGTCGCCTCTGCCGTAGAGATGGTCATGGTCTTGTTGAAATGTACATGCTTGCCGGCGCGTATCGCCTTCATGCCCTGCTCAAAGTGGACCTTGATCGGCGAAGCCAGAGTTACAAGGTCAACGTCGGGGTCCTTGAGCAGCTCGTCATAGTCGGTATAATATTTCGCGACGCCGAACTTCTCCGCACAGTACTGCGCTCTGCCAGGGACGGGATCCATTACAGCCGCGGTATAGACGAGATCGCCCTTGTCCTCCTCGCAGGTATGCTGAAGCACGGACTGTATACCGGTCGAGCCGCAGCCGACTACGCCTATTCCCAACGCCTTTTTATTTTCCATTGTTCACCCTCCTGTTTTTATTGTTTCGTTTGTCTCAGCCCTTTACCGCGCCGCTGACCGTCATTGCCTTTTCGACCTGTGCGCTGAAAAGGATATAGATTATTATGGTAGGTATACTTGCGATGACCATGGTCGCGCCCATCGCGCCCCAGTCGGTGGTATGCTCGCCCTTAAAGAATATCATGCCGAGCGGCAGAGTCTTTATCGCGTCACGGTTGAGAAGCACCAGAGCCAGATTGTACTCGTTCCACACATTCATGAACACGAATATCACGACCGTGGAAATAGCGGATTTGACGTTCGGCACGATGACCTTTATAAAGCAGGTCCAGAGCGACGCTCCGTCAATGCAGGCCGACTCCTCCAGCTCATACGGCAGACTTCTCATATAGCCGTATATTACCATCACGGCGAACGGGATGTTGAACGCGATGTACGGGACTATTACCGCCCAGAGGGTATTGCTGATGTGCAGATCCCTTACGAGGACGGCAAGCGGTATCATGATACACTGGAGCGGCAGGAACATGCCGATCATGGTACTCATACGCAGGGAGTCGCTCCCCTTGAATCTCAGCCGCGCTACTGCGTAGGCAAACATGGTGGAAATAACGACGACCACGGCGATGACCACCAGCGTCACCTTAAGGCTGTTCATGAAATACGTCGGGACATTGAACGTGGTCCACGCCTTGACGTAGTTCTCCCAGTGGAATATCTTCGGGAAGCCAAAGGGATTCGTGACAAATATCTCGCTGTTATTCTTGAACGAATAGAAGAACATCCACACTATGGGATAGAGACTGATAACAGCATAAAAATAAAGAAATATCCTGAACAGGACTGAACCGACAGTAAACTTTTTT
>USPI01000203.1 GCA_900556535.1 uncultured Eubacteriales bacterium
GGGCTGCGCGTCAAAAACCAGAAATTCGACCCCTATCTCAACGTTGACCCCGGCACCATGAGCCCGTATCAGCACGGCGAGGTCTTTGTCACCGACGACGGCGCGGAGACCGATCTTGACCTCGGTCACTACGAGCGCTTCGTTGACGAGAGCCTCAGCGGCGCCTCCTCCGTGTCCGCGGGCAGGATATATTGGAACGTCCTCAACCGCGAGCGGCAGGGCGGCTATCTCGGCGGCACGGTGCAGATAATCCCGCACGTCACGGACGAAATAAAGCAGAGCATCTACGCCATGGAGGATGAGAGCATCGACGTTCTCATCTGCGAGATAGGCGGCACGGTCGGCGATATCGAAAGCCAGCCCTTTCTGGAGGCGATCCGTCAGGTCGCGGTGGAAAAGGGCAGACACAACGTCGTGTTTATCCACGTTCCGCTCATAGTCAGCATACCCGGCACGGGCGAACTCAAAAGCAAGCCCACGCAGCACTCCGTCAAGGAGCTGCTGTCGGTCGGGATACAGCCCGATGTGCTCGTGTGCCGCACCGACACTCCCATAAGCGAGGACATACGCGCAAAAATAGCTCTGTTTTGCAACGTCGAGCCCGAGTGCGTCATCCAAAACACGACGGCATCCACGCTCTACGAGGCGCCGCTCCTGCTTGAGCGGGAGGGACTTTCGGGCGTCGTGTGCCGCAAGCTCGGACTTGAGTGTCCCGAGCCGAGGCTTGACGAGTGGCGCGAGATGGTGGAGAGGATAAAAAGTGCGCGCAGGAGCGTGACCGTCGCCCTTGTCGGCAAATACGTTCAGCTCCACGATGCGTATCTTTCCGTTGCCGAGGCCTTGCAGCACGCCGCGGCGTCGTTCGGCGCAAGGGCGGATATAAAATGGGTCGATTCCGAGGAGCTTTGCGAGGAAAATGTCGGCGCAGTCCTCGGCGGCGCGGACGGC
Source organism: uncultured Eubacteriales bacterium (assembly GCA_900556535.1). GTDB lineage: Bacteria > Bacillota > Clostridia > Oscillospirales > Oscillospiraceae > F23-B02. The sequence goes on from USPI01000203.1 coordinate 949, forward strand.
ATACTCGTCCCCGGCGGCTTCGGAGACCGCGGCATCGAGGGCATGATACTCGCGGCGCGCTATGCGCGTGAAAACGACGTGCCGTATCTCGGGATATGCCTCGGTATGCAGATCTCGGTCATAGAATTTGCGCGTAACGTGCTCGGCTGGAGCGATGCAAGCTCCGAGGAGTTTACCTCCTGCTCGCAGCACCCCGTCATTGCGCTCATGCCCGATCAGCAGGGCGTCACCGCAAAGGGCGGCACGATGCGCCTGGGCAAATATCCCTGCGTGCTCTCCCCGCAGAGCAGGGCGTATAAATACTACGGCGAGGGGCTCATATACGAGCGCCATCGCCACAGATACGAGGTCAATAACGAGTTCCGCGAGCTGATTAGCGAGCGCGGGCTCGTGCCGGTGGGCTTGAGCCCCGACGGTCACCTTGTCGAGATGGTGGAAAACCCGTCGTGCAAGTGGTTTGTCGCGTCGCAGTTCCACCCCGAATTCAAGAGCCGTCCGAACAAGCCCCACCCGCTGTTTGCGGGCTTTATTGAAGCATCCCTCAAGTGAAAGGTGAGATGAAAAATGAGAAACTACGAGAAGGAATTTGCGCAGCGCGTTCAGTTTATAAAGCGCACCGTGCGCGAGAGCGGCGCTGACGGCATCGTCTACGGCAACTCCGGCGGCAAGGACTCCGCGCTCGTCGGCATTTTGTGCAAGGCAGCCTGCGATAACACCGTCGGCATCATCATGCCCTGCGCGACGGCACGCAACTTTGAAATGGATAAGCGCGACGGCGAGGAGGTCGCAAAGGCATACGGCATCGAAACGCGCTATGCAGATCTCTCCGCCGTTAAGAGTGCGGAAAAGGCGGCTCTTGCGGGCGTGACGGAGCTCAGTCCCGCGGCGGAGGCGAATATTGCGCCGCGCCTGAGAATGGCGACGCTCTACGCCGTTGCCGCCACGGAAAACCGCCTCGTCTCCGGCACCGGCAACCGCAGCGAGGGCTTCGTCGGCTACTTCACCAAGTGGGGCGACGGCGCCTGCGACTTTAACCCGATTGCCGACCTGACCGTCACGGAGATATACGAATTTCTGCGATATCTCAAGGCTCCGAAGTGCGTCATAGAAAAAGCGCCCTCGGCGGGACTGTTTGACGGACAGACCGACGAGAGCGAGATGGGCTTTACGTATAAAGAGCTTGACACATACCTCGATGGTGGTAAAATAGATGACGCGGTGCTTGAAAGGATACAGAGAATGCACGCAAGAAGCGAGCATAAGCGCCGCGAGATTCTGACATTCTGAGGTGCAGGTATTTGAAAACTAAAGATATGGCTTACATCGCTCTGATGGCGGTGCTCATGTCGGTGTGCTCGTGGCTGTCGATACCGGCGGCCGTGCCGTTTACCATGCAGACCTACGCCATTTTCACGGCGCTGCTGCTATTGGGAGGCAAGCGCGGCACGATCGCGGTCGCCGTGTACATCGCGCTCGGCGCGGTGGGACTTCCGGTGTTCTCCGGCTTTGTCGGCGGCGTCGGCAAGCTCATGGGACCGACCGGCGGCTACATAATCGGCTTCGTGTTCACGGCGCTTGTTTACTGGCTGCTTGAAAAGAGCCTCGGCAAAAAGCTCTGGGGGCGGCTTATCGCTCTCGCGCTCGGGCTCATCGTGTGCTACGCCTTCGGTACCGTGTGGTTCGTGCAGGTGTATTCCGCGACAAAGCCCATGAGCTACACGACAGCGCTCGGCATCTGCGTGTTCCCCTTCCTGCTGCCGGATGCAGCAAAGCTGGCGCTTGCCGTTTTGACCGAGCGGGTGCTGAGAAAGCATATCGTAATAGAATAAAGAACAAAAAAACAGCTCCGAGAGGAGCTGTTTTTTTCAGCGTGTCAAAAAAGTCTGTGACTTTTTTGCACGCTGAAAAAACGCCACATTTTTTGTGAAGCTCAAGCTT
>USPI01000204.1 GCA_900556535.1 uncultured Eubacteriales bacterium
AAGACGCACATGAACATACCTCTCCCCACAGAGAGATACACAATATCTGCGATTTTGCCGGCTTCTCTGAACCGTCTTAAAAATCTTTTCGCAGTGCATTATACTTGCTTATTCACAGTTTTGCAATACCCTTTTTGCATTTCGGAGGATATGACAAAACCCGAGGCGTTTTGTCCCGGGTTTTTTAATCATTTGGCTACATTATACACATCCTCGCGCAGGTGGAGGAAGGTAGGAAGCTGCTCTCGCACGGAGGCGACCTCCGAAAGGTCAACGTCGCAATAGAGTATCTGTTCCTTTTCGTCGCATGAGGCGAGCACCATCCCGAAGGGGCTTGCCACGGTCGAGTGACCCCAGCATTCATAGTCAAAGCCCTCGTATCGTGCGGCGGACGCACCGACGAAGAAAAGCTCATTATCCATCGCCCTTGCCCGCACGCTCAGCTCCCAATGGCGCGGGCCCGTCGTCATGTTAAACTGCGCAGGGCAGAATATTATCTGCGCTCCCCTGTTCGCCATCGCTCTTGACAGCTCCGGAAAACGGATATCAAAGCAGACCTCAACGCCCATTTTGCCGTACTTGGTGTCAAACACGCTTATTTCGTTGCCGGGGGCAAAGCTGTTTGACTCCTTAAAGCGCACTCCGCCCTTAATATCGACGTCAAACAGGTGTATCTTGCGATGGCGGGCTATCTCCTCACCCTGCTCGTTATACACAAAGCAGGTGTTATAAAGCTTATCTCCGCACTTTTCCGGCACGGAGCCGCCGACGAGAATTACATCGTTTTCACGCGCCCAACGCGACATTGCTTCCCTGCTCTCGCCCTTTTCGGCGTCGGCAAAGGCGTGGAAATACCGCTTTGAATACGGGCAATTCCACATCTCCGGCAAAACGATTATATTTGCGCCGTTTTGCGCGGCCTGCCTTATCATGCGCTCAGCCTTATCCATCGTGAGCGCCTTGTCGGTCTCGGTGCGGATCTGAATAAGCGCGAGCTTTAGCTTCTGCTGCATATCGTTCACCTCACAGACAGTTTTCGAGATACGATCCTATGTCAAACTCCTCGGTCGGAGCGTCCTTGCGCAGATACAGCGGGTGGTGCGGATGCCCCTTAACGGAGCGCTTGCCCGCACTGTACCACTTTGCGCCGTATTTTTCGCCAAGCTGCACCATGTCGAGCACGCAGTCCTTGAGATAGGGTCGCTTTTCGATTATGGTGCCCCATGCCGCCCAAATCGCGGGGGATATGCCCTCCCCCACGTTTTTTAATATGTATTCGAACGCACGCATATTCTCGCGGTGGAGCTTTTCGTTGAGCTCGGCGTCCATGTCGTCCGGATTCGTTGCGCGCTGTGCGTAGACGTTAAACATTATCCAGCTGTCATAGCCGTTTCCCTGCGCGATGCGGGAAACACTTTTGAGCGTGTTGTCAAGATCGTCGGGCGCCGCGGTGGAGGGATTTATGCCGATACAGATGAGAGGGTCACTCCCTCGCGTTCCGAGGATATAACGGTAATCCGTGTAATAATCGGGAACGTACAGCCACCTTTGGGCATCGTAATCTCCCCTGTGTCCTGACTCGGCAAGAGCCTCGTCAAAGGTAACAATGCTGAGCTGACTGCTCTCGCAGCTCGGAATATGCATTACTTTACCGCCTCGAGGATAGCCTCGACTCTGTCGGTATCCTCCCAGCGGACACCGAGGTCGGTGCGGCCCATGTGACCGTAGGCTGCGAGCTGTCTGTAAATGGGTTTTTTCAGCTCAAGGTCGCGGATTATAGCGGTCGGGCGAAGGTCAAAGACCTCGTTTACCGCGTCGGCAAGCTTCTCGTCGGAGACCTTTCCGGTGCCGTAGGTATCGACCATGACGGACACGGGGCGGGCAATGCCGATGGCGTAGGCGAGCTGAACAAGGCACTTGTCGGCAAGACCTGCCGCGACGATGTTCTTTGCAACATAGCGTGCTGCGTATGCTGCACTGCGATCGACCTTGGTGGGGTCCTTGCCGGAGAATGCGCCGCCGCCGTGAGGTGCGCTGCCGCCGTAGGTATCGACGATTATCTTTCTGCCGGTAAGACCGGAGTCGCCCTGAGGTCCGCCGATGACGAAGCGCCCGGTCGGATTTACATAATACTTGGTGTCCTCGTCGATGAACTCGGCGGGGATGCTGGGCTTAATTACGAGCTCGATCATGTCCTTGCGGATCTGCTCAAGGGTAGCCTCGGGAGCGTGCTGAGTCGAGAGAACGACGGTGTCAACGCGAACGGGCTTGCCCGCCTCATCATACTCAACGGTGACCTGAGTCTTGCCGTCGGGACGCAGATAGTCGACAAGGCCGCTCTTTCTCACCTCGGTCAGGCGCTTTGCCATCTTGTGAGAGAGGCTGATCGCAAGAGGCATCAGCTCGGGAGTCTCGCGGCAGGCGTAGCCGAACATCATGCCCTGGTCGCCGGCGCCGTTATCGAGCTGCGCGTCGCCGCTCTCTTTTGCCTCGAGGGATTTGTCAACGCCGAGTGCGATGTCCTCGGACTGCTCGTCAATGTTGGTGATGATACCGCAGGTCTCGCAGTCAAAGCCATATTTTGCTCTGTCGTAACCGATATCGCGGATAACGCCGCGCGCTATTTTTGCGATGTCGATGTAGCACTCGGTGCTGATCTCGCCCATGATGTGCACAAGGCCGGTGGAAACGGTAGTTTCGCAGGCAACGCGGCCGTTGGGGTCGTTTTCAAGGATCGCGTCCAGAACGGCGTCGGAGATCTGGTCGCAGATCTTGTCGGGATGTCCCTCGGTCACGGATTCCGATGTAAACAGTCTTTTGCTCATTTTCTTTTCCTCCGAAAAAAATATTTTTTCCGAACACACAGCACGGCTAACGAAATAA